>CAYYHF010000001.1:0-41231 GCA_964471415.1 uncultured Clostridia bacterium
GGCGTGAGGGTGGCTGATACGGTAGCCGCCATAGTCAAAGCCGGCATTCCCGTAATGGGTCATATAGGCTTGACCCCTCAGAGCGCTTCGCAGTTGGGCGGCTTCAGGGTTCAGGGGAAGGACTTCTCCGCAGCCCAGAAGCTACTTGACGATGCTCTGGCTCTTCAGGAAGCAGGGGCTTTCTGTGTAGTGCTTGAGGCCATGCCAAACCCAGTGGCTCGCATAATCACCGAACGGCTCACCATTCCGACCATGGGAATAGGGGCCGGTCCCTATTGCGATGCTCAGGTCCTGGTAATGCACGACCTTCTGGGCATGTTCGATCGGTTCGTGCCTAAGTTCGTCAAGCAGTATGCTCAGATAGGCAAAGATGTGGTCGCTGCTCTTGCGCAGTACGACACAGAGGTGAAGACCGGGGTATTCCCAGACGAGAACTACAGCTACCACGTGAGTGAGGACGCGGAACGCGGAATCTTGGAGCATTTCAAGAAGACCAAGTAGGTCGCACTCTGACGGACAGGGCGCCGATGCGCAATCTTCTGGAGATGGCTCGTACTCCGCTTACGAGCCATCTGTTCTCGTTGAAGACGAAGTCCGGGAAGGGATTAGCGTCTTCGAGTCGAATGTGAATTAATGTACTATACCTTAACCACACGGGAAGGCGGTTATGTTCCGTGCAAGACTTGTGCGCCAGCGAGAAGCAGTACAGGGTACTCGTAGTCAACACAGGATCTACCTCCACCAAGATCGCCATCTTCCACGGCCGCGAGCCAGTCTACTTCGAGAGCATTCGCCATCCCGGGAGCGAACTTGCAGGGTTTGCAGCGATCTGGGACCAGCTGGAATACAGGCGCAATGCCATCGTGGCCAGCCTAGATGCACACGGATGCGACCTGCGCGCGCTGGATGCGGCGGTATCCCGGGGCGGCGCGCCCATGGCCATGCGCGGCGGCACATACGTGATCAGCCAGGCCATGCTTGACGACTTGCGCTACAGACCAGCCACAGAGCACGCGGCCAACCTATCTCCTCCCATAGCCTACGCCATCGCGCAGCCTCTAGGAATTCCGGCCTATTTTGCAGACCCCATTACTGTTGACGAGTTCGAGCCCCTCGCCAGGCTTTCGGGCCTTCCGGAGGTTCGGCGGCAGTCTCGGCTACATGCCCTCTCAATCCGGAGCACTGCGCGCAAAGCCGCGACTGAGTTGGGTCGGGCTCTGAGCGATGTCAATATCATCGTGGCCCACCTGGGCAGCGGAATATCGATATGCCCCGTGAAAGCCGGGTCGATGGTGGATGCAAACGGCGCTGACGATGAAGGGCCTTTCTCGCCCGAACGCGCCGGCAGCTTGCCCATGGCGAGTCTGGTGACCTTGTGCTACTCGGGCCAGTATACACAGGACGAGCTGATAGCCAAGATAACCCGACGAGCGGGGCTATGCGGTCACCTGGGCACCACCGATGCCCAGAAAGTCGAGAAGATGATCCAGGCGGGCGATTCACACGCTCTCGAGGTCGCGCAGGCCATGTCGTATCAGATCGCCAAGGAGATAGGAGCGATGGCCACGGTGCTCAGCGGATCGGTTGATGCGATTGCGCTCACCGGCGGGCTGGCTTCCTGGAAACGACTTGTCGATGATGTGACTGCCCGCTGCCGGTTTATCGCGCCCATCATGGCTTTTCCGGGAGAAAATGAGATGGAGGCCCTGGCCGTCAGCGCCTTGCTAGTTCTCGAGGGCCGGGAGGAAGCGGCCCAGTACGGCGCTCGCTCGGTGCAGTAGCAGAGGAGGTAGATACGATGCTGACAACCTTCGATCAAGTTGTAGCATGCGCGAAAGAACGCAGATCGGCGCGGGTTGCCGTAGCGGCGGCGCAAGACCGCGAGGTGCTGGAAGCCGTCAAGATGGCGATCCAGATTGGAATGGGCGATTTCACACTGGTAGGCGATGCCCGCCGGATAGCGGACGTGGCTTCTGAAATCGGCCTTGACGTCTCCAATGCCGAGATTCTGGATGAACCGGACGGCCCGAGCGCGGCCCGGCGCGCGGTCAGCCTGGTGAGTTCGGGCAAGGCAGGCATTCTGATGAAGGGGCTCATACCCACGGCCCAGTTCCTCAAGGCCGTTCTCGACCGCGAGGTGGGCCTGCGAACCGGCAGGCTTCTCAGCCACGTAGCGGTGTTCAAGTCTCCCCGGTACGATAGGTTCTTCTACCTGACCGATGGGGCCATGGTAGTAGCTCCCACGCTGGAGGAGAAGGCGCAGATCATTGAGAACGCTGTGGGTGTGGCGCACAAGCTTGGAAATGAAACACCCAAGGTAGCTTGCGTAGCCGCCGTCGAGGTGGTAAATCCGGCGATGCCTGAAACCTTGGAAGCGGCGGCCCTGGCCAAGATGAGCGACAGAGGCCAGATCAAGGGCTGCATAGTCGATGGTCCGCTTGGCCTCGACAACGCAGTATCCGCGGAGTCCGCAAAGCACAAGGGCGTGGGAGGTCCGGTAGCAGGCCGGGCGGATATCATCCTCGCGCCCGACATTGCTGCAGGCAACGCCATATACAAGACCATGGTCTATTTCGGCGACATCGAAGCCGCGGCGCTGGTCGCGGGAGCTAGAGCGCCGATAGTCCTTACATCCAGATCTGACTCTCCCAGAGCCAGGCTGCTTTCGCTGGCCTGCGCCATAGTGACATCGGAGTGAAGGGAGGCGGCTCATGTGCGCGACCCAAAGCTGCTTGTGATCAACCCCGGCTCCACATCGACTAAAGTCGCCATTTTCCAGGGCGAGCAGGTTCGGGCCTCTGAGACATTACGGCACGATGCCGGAGCAATCGCCGCATTCCCGCGGATCTTCGACCAGTTCGACATGAGGAAGGAGGCAGTGTATCAATTCCTGGCCAGGGCCGGTTTCACCGCGAATCAGCTCTCCGCGGTGATGGGCCGCGGCGGCGTCTTGCCGCCTGTGGAGGGAGGCGTCTACGCTGTCGACGAAGCGATGGTCGAGGCCCTCTATGAGCACGGGTGGAACCATGCGTCCAGCTTAGGCGGTCTCATAGCTCACGACATCGCAGGTTCAGCCAACATCCCGGCTTTTATAGCCGATCCGGTCACAACGGATGAGCTTGACGACATCGCTCGCTACACAGGGCTGCCCGAGGTCGAACGGAGGAGCGTTTTCCATGCGCTCAACCAGAAGGCCGTGGCTCGACAGGCCGCGGACGCCTTGGGGCGCAACTACAGCGACTGCGATTTCATCGTTGTGCATCTCGGAGGCGGAATCAGCGTAGGCGGACACAGGAACGGTCGGGTGGTAGAAGTGAGCAACGCACTCGATGGCGAGGGCCCGTATTCGCCTGAGCGCTCAGGAACGCTGCCCACCACCGGGCTGATCAGGCTGTGTTTTGCCGGCAAGTACACCGAACGGGAAATGCGAAGGAAGATCACTGGGCAAGGCGGGCTAGTAGCCTATTTGGGTACAAACTCGCTGCTGGATGTGGAGAAGAGGATCGCGGAAGGCGACGAACAAGCCAAGCTGTGTTACGAAGGAATGGCTTACCAGGTGGCCAAGGAGATCGGACGAGTTGCGTGCGCAATGTCAGGCAAAGTCGACGCCATCGTCATCACTGGAGGCGCTGCGAACTCCAAGATGCTGGTGGAGTGGATAGCTGACCGAATCAAGTTCATCGCCAAGGTACTGGTCTACCCGGGCGAGGAGGAGATGCTGGCCTTGGCCAGAGCGGCCCTTCGGGCTTTGGCCGGCATCGAGGAAGTCAAGCGCTTACCGCAGCCCCAAGCCACCATAGAATCGCATGCAGAATAACGCAGTAGGAGGAGGCGGCCCGTCATTCATGAGCAAAGTGGTATTTGATGAGGCAAAGTGCAAAGGCTGCAACATATGTGTGCACTTCTGCCCCAAGAAGGCGATCCAGATGGCCGACAGGATCAACGCCAAGGGGTATCATCCAGCCTATCTTGCCGACGAAGACGCTTGTACATCATGCGGTACGTGCGGTCGGATGTGCCCAGACGCAGTCATCGAAGTATTCAAACCCTGAGGAGGGCAGTATGCATGGCAGAACGTAAACTATTCAAAGGCAACGAAGCCGTTGCTGAGGCCGCTGTCAGGGCCGGATGTCGTTTCTTCTTCGGGTATCCGATCACGCCGCAAAACGAGATACCGGAGTATATGTCCCGAAGGCTCCCTGAAGTAGGCGGCGTGTTCTTGCAGGCGGAGAGCGAAGTCGCGGCCATCAACATGGTCTACGGCGCCGCCGGCGCCGGCGCCCGCGTGATGACATCGTCTTCGAGTCCAGGAATCAGCCTCAAGCAGGAAGGAATCTCCTACATCGCCGGCGCCGAGCTTCCGTGCCTTATCGTAAACATGATGCGCGGAGGACCTGGGCTCGGCGGTATTCAGCCTGCCCAGAGCGACTACTTTCAGGCCGTCAAGGGCGGCGGACACGGCGACTATCACTGCATCGTCTTCGCGCCGGCATCGGTACAGGAGATGGTAGATCTCACCATGAACGCCTTCAATGTGGGCGAGAAGTATCGGATGCCGGTGATGATACTGGGCGATGGAGTCTTGGGCCAGATGATGGAACCGGTGGAGTTTCCCGATCCCGCGCCCGCGGATCGTCCGGTTCCCGATTGGGCTACCACCGGGGCGCGCGATAGACGGGACACCAGGCTGATCAACTCGATCTACATCAAACCCGATGATCTTCTCCGTCACAACCATAAGCTACAGGCCAGGTACGAGCAGGTCGAGCGCGACGAGGTCAGATGGGAGACAGTCAATACTGACGATGCCGACATCGTATTGGTAGCATACGGCACTTCCGCCAGGGTATGCAGATCGGCGATGGACAGGGCACGCTCGGAGGGTCTGCGTGTAGGCCTGTTGCGGCCGATCACGGTGTCGCCCTTCCCGTACCAAGCCATAGCCGATGTAGCGCGCACTGCCCGGGCCTTCCTTGCCGTGGAGATGAGCATGGGCCAGATGGTCGAGGACGTCAAGTTGGGCGCCTTGGGAGCCGCGCCCGTGTATTTCTACGGTACTCCCGGCGGGATCGTGCCCACGGCGGCGGCGATAGCTGAAGAGATACGCAAGATCGCCAAGGCGGAGGTGGGAAAATGAAGCAGGTATACGCAGTTCCCAAGTCTCTGCAACCGCGGGCAACGCACTACTGCCCAGGTTGCACTCACGGGATCGCCCACAAACTAGTAGCAGAAACTATCGACGAGCTGGGCGTGCGCGACCGCACCGTGGGCGTGGCTCCAGTCGGGTGCGCGGTGTTCGCCTACGACTACTTCGATTGCGATTTCCAGCAGGCCTCCCACGGCAGGGCGCCCGCAGTCGCCACCGGTATCAGACGGGCTCTGCCTGACGCCGTGGTCTTCGCATACCAGGGCGATGGCGACCTGGCCTCCATAGGCGCGGCTGAAATTGTCCACGCCGCCATGAGGGGAGAGCACATCACTGTCATATTCATCAATAACGCAATCTACGGTATGACCGGAGGGCAGATGGCCCCCACAACGCTCGTAGGTCAAAAAACAACCACGTCTCCTGCAGGCCGACGGATGGAGCATGCGGGAAGCCCCATTCGTATCGCGGAAATGTTGGCGACAATCCCCGGAAGCGCCTACATCGCGCGCGTTGCACTTTCGTCGCCAGCGCACGTTAATCGGGCCAAGCGCGCCATCAGGAAGGCCTTCGATGCGCAGCTGGCGGGGGCGGGGTTCTCGCTTGTGGAATGCCTATCCACTTGTCCGACTAACTGGGGCATGGCTCCCATCGAGGCCATGAAGTGGCTCGAGGAAAACATGATACCCTACTATCCGTTGGGCGAGTTCCGCACTCCGGAAGGAGGCGGTAGTAATGGCTGAGGAACTGACCATCGCAGGATTCGGCGGTCAGGGAGTAATGGTTATGGGGCAACTCCTGTCCTACGCGGGCATGCGTGAGGGCAAGAACGTCTCGTGGATACCTGCCTATGGTCCGGAAATGCGGGGAGGCACGGCCAACTGCTCTGTCGTGATATCGGAGGAGCCCATCGGATCGCCGATAGTAACCGAACCCACAACGGCTATCGTAATGAACAGGCCATCGATGGACCGGTTTGAGTCGGCAGTGAGGCCCGGCGGACTGCTCATCTACAACAGCTCGCTGATCGACAGAAAGCCGGAGCGAACCGACATCAGGATAATCGCCGTTCCGGCCGTCGAGATTGCCCGGGAAGTCGGGTCCGACAGAGTGGCCAACATGTGCGTTCTGGGAACGTACGTGGCGGCCACGGGAGTAGTCTCCTTCGAATCGGTGGCAGAGTGCCTCAAAGAGGTCTTGCCTGAGCGAAGGCACAACCTGATTCCGCTAAATATCGAGGCGATCAAGCGAGGCGCGGAGCTGGCGAAAGCGTAGTTCACAAGCCGGCCCGACACAAGCCATGCAGTTGTGCTCTTGCCGCTTCTCTCGGGACATGATACCCGAGGGGGGATGACGCGGTGATCAATGCACAAGTCGCACAGGTGACGCGGGTCACACTGGAGGCGCCTGGCATCCAGGAGTTAGTGGTAGCCATGCACGATGGGGCGGAGTGCCCGGCTGTATGCTACCCGCCGCTGACCGGGCCTGTGTACCCCAAAGACAGGGTAATCGTGAACACCACCGCTGTCGATCTGGGCTTGGGAAGCGGCGGACGTCACTTCGTGATTTGGGCGATTGGTCGCGATGAGCGCCGTGGGCGATCCTGCGGCCGCATCATGAAGATGAGATACACACCGATGCAAGCATGCACGGGAAGCTACGAGGAAGACGGCTCAACCTGCGCGGCAGTAAGCGCCTTTGCAGGCCTGGCCGGAATGCCCGTGATCATCTGCGAACTCCATTCCATGCTTGCGCCGGCTGCATGTGGATTCACAGGCAAGGCCGCCTATATCATGACTGATGGGGCGGCCTTGCCCATTGCCATGAGCCGGTCAGTTCGCGAGCTGAAGCAGTCGGGGCTGATCGATGTCACGATAACAGCCGGGCACGCCTTCGGCGGCGATCTGGAGGCCGTCAACGTCCATTCGGCATTGGTTGCGGCCACGGCAGTGGCAAAATGCGATTGCGCCATCGTCGCAATGGGGCCGGGCATTGTGGGAACAGGCACCCGCTACGGATTCTCCGGCGTGGAGCAGGGATGGATTGCAGACGCAGTCACCAAGATGGGGGGACGGCCCATCATCGTTCCGCGCCTGTCGAGGAAGGATCCCAGATCGCGCCATCAGGTGGTAAGTCACCACACGCTGACGGTGCTGCGGGATATATGCTGTACCTCTGTAACGTGCGTGCTGGCATCGGATATGGACCCCAAGTTTCAGGAAGAGGCGCGGGAGCGATTGGCCGATGCCGTCTGCCGGGGCGTGCATACGCTCGTGTCGGCTACAGGAAGCGAAGGCGTAGAGCGAGCATTCATGCAGGGTATCGGGCTTTCCACTATGGGCCGCGCGTTCGAAGAAGAGCCGGAGTTCTTCTTGACGTCTGCGGCAGCCGGGAACTACGCCAAGGCCATCGCCGCACGCGCGCGTGCCTTGTGTCAGGAGAAGTGAGGTTAGAGGATACCGATGTTTTATGAGACGCCTGTCAAGCGACGTGAGGTGTTCGGAGGAAAGATCGTCACTTTGTACGAAGACACGGTGGTTCTTCCCAATGGGCGGCGTGCTAGCCGGGAGGTGGTTCACACGCGCGACTCGGTAGGCATCGTTCCCGTTACGTCCGATGGCGATCTGGTCATGGTGTGGCAGTACAGGCATGCGGCCGCTCGGGAGCTTCTGGAGATCCCCGCAGGCAGAATAGATCCGGGGGAATCTCCGGAAGAAGCAGCCCGCCGCGAGCTTGGCGAGGAGACCGGATATGAGGCGCTGGAGCTGACGCGCATCGCTGGCTTCTACCTGGCAGTGGGGTTCGCCGACGAGTATATGCACCTGTTTGAGGCGGTCGTCCGTCCGGAAGGGGATGCGCATCCGGACGACGACGAGTTCGTCCGCGTCGAGCTGGTGCCAACATCGCGTGTGCCGGAGATGATACAGCGCAGGGAGATAGAGGACCTAAAGACATTAGCTGCGCTTGTGCATCTGGTATGGTCCCGCGACATCGGCCCGGAAGAAGCGACAGGATCACGATGAAGGACTACTTCGTCGACCTTCACGTTCACGTTGGAAGAGATTCCAAAGGACAACCGGTGAAGGTGTCGGGCGCGCGCAACCTCACCTTAGACAGCATTGCGCGCGAGGCCGCTTCGCGCAAGGGCCTCGATGTGGTGGGCGTGGTGGACTGCGCGTCACGGCGCGTGCTTGACGATATAGATCGCCTGTTGCAGTCAGGCGTGATGAAAGAGGCTTCAGGCGGCGGCCTCAGTTATCTGGGGCGCACGACTGTGATTTTGGGCGCTGAGGTGGAAGCGGCCTGCTCAGGGCAGGCACGCGGCATCTCCAAAGGAAGCGCGCACTACGTAGCATATTTCGCCACGCTTGCCCAGGCGCGCGAATTCTCCCGAGAGCTTGCCCGGCACACCTCCAACATCGACCTTGGCACCCAAAAGACCAGGCTTCTGCCGCAACAGCTGGCTCAGCTCGCAACGGATGTGGGCGGGCTGTTTGTGGTCGCGCACGCTTTCACCCCACACAAGAGCATATACGGCACGTGCGCTCGGCGGATGGCGGACGTGTTCGGCGATGCATGCCGCACGCTAGTGGCCGCTGTGGAGCTTGGGCTATCCGCCGATACCCAGATGGCGGACGGAATCGAAGAGCTTGCGGACTACACGTTTGTGTCCAACTCGGACGCGCATTCGCTTGGGCGTATGGGGCGGGAGTACAACGTGATGCGCATGGCATCGCCGTCCTTTGCCGAAGTCTCGCTGGCCTTGGCGCGTCTAGACGGCAGGCGCGTGACAGCCAACTACGGCCTCCACCCCAGGCTGGGAAAGTACCACTTGAGCGCGTGTTCATTGTGTGGAGCCCGCTTCCGAGCCGCCGGCATGGAGCCGGGGTGTCCGCAGTGCGGCAGCTTGCGCGTAGTGCAGGGCGTGTCCGACCGTATCCGCGAGATCTCCGATTGGCCGGAGCCGAAGCACCCAGCCCACCGTCCCCCATACATGTACCAGACGCCTCTGGAGTTTGTGCCGGGCGTTGGGCCGGTCGCCATCGATGCGCTGATTCGGGCGTTCGGGTCGGAGATGGGCGCGCTTCACTACGCAACACGCGATCAGTTGGCCAATGCTGTGGGAGAGCGCTTAGCGGATAGGATACTTATGGCGCGCGAGGGCAGGCTCGTCGTCCAGCCGGGAGGAGGCGGCGCCTACGGACGGGCATTGCTTGAGTAAAGCCGGTCATGACCCGCTCGAACACTGCATAGGGATGACCTGCGGGGGTGTCCCGGATGGCTAGAGGGCGAGAGGTCTGTGTAGCCGCGACTGGCTACATGAGAGCCAACGCGGCATGGTACGTGGCGGCGTTCGTCATACTCGCAGCCGGCGTATGCACCGGCGCTGCGTATGCTTCATCGATGCGAGATGGGAGCGCCGCGGTCCTCTCCTGTCTGCAATCGGGCCTGGCAGACCTGCGCGCCGTAACCCCCGGATCGAACGCGCGCGTTATGCTTGCCAGCATGAACGCCAACCTGTCCTCGGCGGCCATGATCTGGCTTGCAGGCTGCAGCATACTCGGTTTCGCCGGAGCGTTCCTGATTCTGTTCGTCCGCGGATTCTGCATTGGCTTCACTGTTGCCTTCCTTGTGCGCGAAATGGCGGGGGCGGGCGCCGTTGTGGCGCTATCGTCCGTGGTGCCGCATAACCTGGCGGCCGTCCCGGCTCTTATCGCAGCGTGCGCATCGTCAGTCGGGTTCTCGTGGTCAGTGCTGAAGAAAACCCTGCTCGGAATGGATGCAGACGTTGCTCGCGCCTTCGCGCAGTCGTCGGTCTGTTTCTTGCTCGCAGCCATTGTGCTAGTGTTTGCCGCATTTGTCCAGTCCTATATGTCTCCTGCATTCCTCATACTCGCGGCGCAGTTCGGGTAGCGTGCTCTGCGATGCAGGACCACGTGGGTCCGTGTCGAATTGCAATATGGCGATGCCGGAGCGTATTCGCCGCGTCCGCAAACCTCTGAGTTCCCGAGTTCTCGTTTGGAGGTCTCGCCTTGCTAAGCTGCATTGAAGAGTACATATCATACCTGGCGGTGGAGAGAGGTCTTTCAGAGAACACTCTGGAGTCTTACGCACGCGATCTCACGCAGTTCGCCTCGTTTGCCGCGAAGATCGGCCGGGGGGACGATGCGCCGTGCGAGGCGGATGTCCTTTTGGCAGGGCAAGCCACTCTCGCGGCGTTCATCGCGCACAGCGTGGAATCGGGCGCATCGTCGTCGTCGGTATCAAGGCGTCTCTCTGCTCTGCGCGGTTTTTATAGATTTCTGATCAGAGAAGGGCACATTGTGCGTGATCCCACTGCCAACCTTGAAAACCCCAGGCAGGTACAGCGATTGCCCAGAGCGCTCACAGTGGAGGAAGTGGACAAGCTGCTTGCATCGCCTTGGGGCGATTCGCCGAGAGCTCTGCGCGATCGGGCCATGCTTGAGTTGCTATACGCTTCAGGTCTGCGCGTGTCGGAGTTGGTGTCGCTGTCAGTGAGCGATGTCGATCTGAAGATGGGCTACGTGCGTTGCATAGGCAAAGGCGATCGCGAGCGCATTGTGCCCATGGGGCAAGCCGCAGTCGAGGCCGTACAGCGCTATCTGGCTCTGGGCCGGCGCGGGCTCGCCGGCGCCGGCGACGATGGGAGGTTGTTCATAACGAATCGTGGCGCCGGGATGACTCGCCAGGGGTTCTGGAGGATCATAAAGCGCAGGGCACTTGAGGCTGGAGTGACTGCGAAAATCACTCCGCATACACTGCGGCACTCATTTGCTACTCATCTTCTGGAACACGGTGCCGATCTCCGATCCGTCCAGGAGATGCTGGGGCACGCCGACATTCGAACGACCCAGATCTACACGCATGTCACCCAAGCAAGGTTGCGAGAGGTCTACGCAAAGCACCATCCCAGGGCATAAGCGTACGAAGGAGAGGGAGCCATGAGAGCAGTCCTAGTGATACTGGATGGGGTAGGGGTAGGCGAACTGCCGGATGCGGATGCATACGGGGATCGCGGCAGCAACACTCTGGTCAATACGGCTAGGGCGGTTGGCGGACTCAGCCTGCCCACTTTCGGGCGGATGGGATTGGCCAATCTGGTTGCCGATGCCGGTTTGGAGCTGGCCGGCGTGGATCTGTGCGATAAGCCCCTGGCGTCCTATGGCCGCATGGCGCAGGTGTCGCCGGGGAAGGACACCACCACAGGGCACTGGGAGATCGCAGGCATCCAGTTGGACCAGGCGTTTCCAACGTATCCCGATGGGTTCCCTCCCGCGATCATCGCCTCGTTCGAAAACGAGATCGGCCGCGGCGTGCTGGGGAATGTGCCCGCGTCAGGCACCCAGATAATCCAGGAGCTTGGAGAAGAGCACATGGCCACCGGGAAGCCCATTGTATATACCTCCGCTGATTCCGTTTTTCAGATAGCCGCTCATGAAGACGTAATCCCGCCGGAAACACTCTATGAGATGTGCCGCGCGGCTCGGGCGATCCTGACCGGACCGCACGCTGTGGGCCGAGTGATTGCCCGCCCGTTTGAGGGCAGTCCTGGGCGGTTCACCAGGACCGTCAGGCGGCGCGACTTCTCCTTGCCTCCGCCGGGTCCCACCCTTTTGGACCTGGTAGCCGGCGCGGGGCTGGACGTTATGGGCTGCGGCAAGATCGACGACATCTTCGCGATGCAAGGCGTCACGCTTTCGGAGCACGTATCCGGCAATGACGAGGTATTCGACGCCGTTCTGAGCTTTCTGGATCAACGCCGGCCCGGGTTGATCTTTGCGAACTTAATCGATTTCGACATGAAATGGGGCCATCGAAACGATGCGGAAGGATTTGCCCGCGGTCTGGAGCACATAGATCGACGCCTTCCCGAGCTTCTCAAGCGGCTGGAAAACGGCGATCTCCTGACCATGTGCGCTGACCACGGCAATGACCCCACTACGCCTAGCACCGATCATAGCAGGGAGTACGTGCCTGTGCTGGCCATGTCGCCCGAGGCGCTTGCAGCCGGGCGCGTGGGCAGGCCCCTCGGGATAAGGGCTAGTTTCGCGGATCTGGGCGCCACAATCGCCGAGTTCCTGAGAGTGCCCTGGACGCTTGCCGGCGAAAGCTTCCTGAGTCACGTACTCTAGGACTATCTGATTGTGCAGGAGGAGTTAGGTTGAAAGTCGCCGACATCATCATGAAGAAGCGCGATGGGCACGTTCTCTCGCCCGAAGAGATACGATACATAATACACGGCATGCTTTCAGGCGATGTAGCGGACTACCAGATGTCAGCCTTCTGCATGGCCGTATTTTTCCAAGGCATGACCCCGGAGGAAACCGCCGCGCTCACCTGCGCAATGGCGGACTCCGGGCATCGGGCTGACCTATCCGCCATACGCGGGATCAAGGTAGATAAGCACAGCACGGGAGGGGTAGGCGATACCACCACGCTGGTGCTGGCGCCTATGGTGGCCGCGGCCGGGGTACCCATAGCCAAGATGAGCGGTCGTGGGCTGGGGCACACCGGCGGCACCCTCGACAAGCTGGAGTCCATACCAGGGTTTCGGGTATCCCTCACCCAGCGCGAGTTGGTGGATCAGGTCAACCGGATCGGCCTGGCAGTTGTGGGGCAGACAGAGGACATAGCCCCGGCCGACAAAGAGCTGTATGCTCTGCGCGATGTCACGGCTACAGTGGAGAGCATTCCTCTCATTGCCTCCAGTATCATGAGCAAGAAGCTGGCCACAGGCGCGGATGCGATAGTGCTGGATGTCAAGGCCGGAACCGGAGCGTTTATGCACGAGCTTGATCGGGCGCGGGATCTCGCCCGAGCTATGGTGGACATAGGCCGTATGGCCGGACGGCGAACCGCGGCGGTGATCTCCGACATGAATCAGCCTCTGGGGCAGGCGATAGGGAATTCCCTGGAAGTGGTGGAAGCCATTGATACCCTGTCGGGCCGCAGCGCCGGCCGCTTGCTCCAGCTGTCCCTGGAGCTTGGCGCGCGTATGGTCGTTTTGGGAGGGGGCGCGCGCGATGCGGCTCAGGCCCGCGCTCTCCTGCGCGGCCTAGTCGAGTCAGGCGCTGCCCTGGGCAAATTGCGAGAGATGGTAGAAGCACAAGGCGGGGATGCGGCATGTGTGGACGACCCCGACCGAATCGGCATCGCGCCGATGTCAGAGGAGATCACAGCCCCAACTGATGGTTACGTGAGCCAGGTAGATGCCCTCGCGCTGGGCCGAGCGGCGGCGGCGATGGGAGCGGGCAGGCAGCGCAAGACGGACTCGGTCGATCTTCACTGTGGGTTGAAAGTCCTGGTATCGGTGGGAGACAAAGTAGAAGCGGGCCAGCCGGTGGCCGAGCTATATGCAAGCAGCCAATCCAAGCTGCACGAAGGCAAGGCCCAGGCCGTCTGTGCCTTTTCTTACTCCACACAGCCATGCTCAGCGCCGCCTCTTGTCTACGATGCCATCGAAGGATAGACGCGCGCTTTTTGAGCAGGGCTTGTGGGCCGTTCGCGCAAAGAGAAGCGCTTTCTGTATAACCGGGCATGCCTCAGAATATGCTCTCTTGAAACAAGAGACGAAGGGAGGCATGCCCCTTGTCGTACAAACCCGCCAGGGCCGTGCGAGTTTTCGCCGCCTTCGCCCTGCTGGTGTGCGCCCTGTCGGCCCAAACTGCCTGGGCTTCGTCGGGCGCTTCCACCTCTGCCGTGGCGGCCGCAGCCGCTGAACTCGCCAAGAAGGTGACGGCGCCATCGGCCATACTCATGGAGGCCTCCACGGGTCGGGTTCTGTGGGAGAAGAACGCCGATGCCCCTCGACCAATAGCGAGCGTAGTCAAGATCATGACGCTCACGCTGGTCATGGAGGCGCTTCGAGCGCGTCAAATGGCCCTGACCGACCAAGTCATCACGTCAGAGCATGTGGCGTCGATGGGCGGCTCGCAGATCTGGCTGGAACCGGGCGAAGCCATGGCCGTGTCGGATCTTGTGAAGGCCGTGGCCATCGAATCCGCCAACGATGCCGCTGTTGCCCTGGCCGAACAGGTGGCAGGAAGCGAAGCCGCCTTTGTGGCGATGATGAACGAGAAAGCGCGCGCTCTTGGATGCTCAAGCACTCGCTTCATCAACGCGACCGGACTGCCCGGGGCGTCCGATGACTGTATTTCGACAGCGCGCGATGTGGCTGTCATGTCCAGGGAGCTTCTGCGCTACCCAAAGATCCATGAGTGGCTCACCATTTGGATCGGCTACGTGCGCGATGGCAAGAACATGCTCACTAACACCAACCGTCTGATTAGGTTCTACCCCGGCGCCGATGGCCTAAAGACCGGCTACACCGACAAAGCCAAGTACTGCTTGTCGGCTACAGCCATGCGAAACAATGTCCGAGTCATCGGAGTAGTGCTCGGTGTCCCCACGAGCGCAGTTCGGTTTTCCGAAACATCGACCCTGCTGGACTACGGCTTTCGGATGTGCGAGGCTCATACCCTGGCCCGAGCAGGGCAGGAGCTAGGGCGAGTGCGGGTGGTCCGCGGTGTCGATGAGTCAGTTGACGTGACCTTGGCTGCCGATCTGAACGTAGTCACACTGAGGGGCGAAGGCGGAAGGATTGAGGCCAAGCTCGCCCTCCCTCCACAGCTGGAAGCGCCTGTTGACCAGGGTCGCGTTGTGGGCAAGATGGTCGCGTTCCTGGACGGAGCGGAAGTAGCGGTAGCCGAAGTAATCGCATCTGAGGCGGTGCCGCAAGCGAGCTGGTTTCAGCTAGTGGTGAGGTACACGCGGGAATTCGCCAGGTCGACTTTTCTCTTTCCGCCGAATTGAGGAACGAAGCAAGAAGGAGTAGTCCCCGCTCAAGGAGAATCTGAAAGTGTAAAACAGACGGAGGCGGGGGAACAGCCTTGCTTGAGTGGGTGCTCCGCGGATCCGATCTCATCATTAACCTACAGGGAGAACTCGACTTGACCTGTGCCGACCGCACGGCGCGGGCCATCGATTCGCTGATCGATGCCAACCGAAGCGCGCGGCGAGTGATTCTCGCAATGGACAGGGTTAGTTTCATCGACAGCTCAGGAATGGGTATGATATTCGGGCGGCAGAAGCGCCTTCTCGCCCGCGGCGCCGCTTTGGCCATTGCCGGCCCCGGCCCGCGCCTGACTCGAACCCTCGATCTCCTCGGCGTATCCAAACTAATGCCGGTGTATATGTCGCTCGAAGGTGCACTGTCGGCGCGGGAGGAGGTCCGAAAATGCAGCCCGAAGTAGACTGGGCGCATGTGGAGTTCGCATCAGTCGCCCGTAATCTGGGCTTCGCGCGCGTTGCCGCAGCGAGTTGGGCGGCGGACCTCGGGTTTACCCTGGAGGAGCTGGACGACATCAAGTTGGCCGTATCGGAAGCCGTGTCCAACTGCATTGTCCACGCGTATCCCGAGCATCCGGGCAGAGTTGTGATGACGCTGTCCACATCGGATGGCGCCTTTACCGTGACAGTGCAGGACGAAGGCATCGGCATATGCGATGTCAAGGCGGCGCGCTGTCCCGGCGCGAGCAGTTCGCCCCAGAGGATGGGCATGGGCTTCACCCTCATGGAGGCCTTGTCAAAATCCATGGACGTAATCTCGTCGCCGGGACGAGGCACAAGAGTGGTGATGTCTTTCACGCCGGGCCATCAGTGATGCCATGGCAAGACGCGCCGCATGACGACGAAATCCGCCGCCACGCCGGGTTGGCGATGTCCATCGCCAGAAGGTTCGCCGGCAGGGCGGAGCTGGCCGATCTCTACCAAGCTGCATGTATCGGCCTGGTCCGAGCCGTACGCGCCTACGACCCTGCGCGCGGGACGGCTTTCACGACCTATGCCGCGGCGCTGATGATCTCAGAAATCCGCATGTACCTGCGAGGCCAGGGCCCGCTTCATATACCGCGGCCTGTCCGTGAACTCGCTCACAAGTGCCGCGCGGCGCACAGCGCACTCAGCGCAGAGCTGGGCCGCGATCCGAGCGTGACGGAAATAGCCGCGCGCCTTTCTGTCTCTCCCGCCGATGTCGCCTTCGCGATGGATTCCGATGCGCCCATACGTTCCCTGGATGAGCCCGTGTACAACGCGCCCGATGCCCGCCTGTTGATGGACATGATACCCGGCGAACTCGCTTGGGATGAGAGCACGTTGAGCTCGGTCATGCTCCAGACAGCTCTTTCGCGCCTGCCCAAGGCGATGCAGGCGGTCATCGCGATGCGCTTCTTTGAAGAGCGCACGCAGGCCGAGACGGCCGCCCTTCTTGGAGTTTCACAGCCTCAGGTCCATCGAATTGAGAAGGCGGCGTTGGCTGCCCTCAGGCGCAGCGCCACTCGTGAATGAAAGCCTCCGGCCCGTTGCATACTAGCCCGTGCAGGGGGTGACTTTCACCTTGGCGAGCCCCGGAGCGAAGAAGCAGAAAGCGGACGATCGAGCCAAGTATCAGAAGTTGGCAGCGTCCATTGTGCCCCGGCCCCAACTGGCGCGAAACATCGCGGTAGCGTTCGTAGCCGGGGGACTCATATGCACACTGGGACAGGCGGTCATGAACGCCTTCATCGCCTCGGGCATGACCGGCGATGAGGCCGTTGCGCCCACGCTGGCCACAATGATCCTCATAGGGGTGGTTTTGACTGGGCTATCCATATACCACCACATAGGCGAATTCGCCGGCGCGGGCGCCGCTGTCCCGATAACCGGGTTCGCCAACACCATAGCCGCTGCGGCCATGGACTTTAAGCGCGAAGGCTACATCCTGGGCATGGGCGCCAAGATGTTCATCATCGCAGGGCCCGTTCTGGTCTACGGAATACTGGCTGGAGTGACCGTTGCGCTGATCCGATGGCTTTCCCGGGGGTGAATCATGGCGACCAGAAGAATAGGCGGCAGCACCGTCAGATTCGCAACGCCCCCGGTGATCGTGTCCGCTGGAACGGTTGCCGGGCCCATGGAGAGCCGGGGGCCTATGGCCCAGTGGTTCGATGAAGTGGTCCCGGATGATATGTTCGGCGAACGCACTGCTGAAAAGGCCGAACGGCGGTTCATGGGAGACGCGATCAAGATAGCCCTAAAGCACGCCGCCGTCCAGCCCGAGCAGGTAGACTACTTCATCGCCGGCGACCTGCTCAATCAGGTGATCACAGCCAGTTTCACCGCTGAGGACCTGGGGACGCCGTTCCTCGGCATTTACGGCGCGTGTTCTACATCGGTTCAGAGCCTCACGATAGCGTCCGCCCTGGTGGACGCGGAGTTTGCAGATCTGGCGCTTGCCGCTACCAGCAGCCACTACCAGACGGCCGAGCGGCAGTTCAGATACCCGATAGAGCTCAACATCCAACGGAAATCGACATCGCAGTACACGGCAACGGGATCGGGAGCGGTGCTGGTGGGACGCTCCGGAGGCAAGGTGAGAATCACCGAGGCTACCGTGGGGCGCGTGATAGATATGGGCACAAAGGACGCCAACCAGATGGGCCCTGCCATGGCGCCGGCCGCGGCCGAGACTATCTTCAGCCACCTGGCCGATACGGGGCGCGATCCCGGATTCTACGATGTGATCATCACAGGCGACCTGGGCACAGTGGGCAAGGCTATCCTGCTCGAACTGATGCAGCGCCGTGGGGTACCCCTGGGCGACAACTACGACGATGGCGGCGTCATGCTGTTTGAGGGAGTGCGAGGAACGGGCGTGGGAGGCAGCGGTTGCGCCTGTTCGGCGCTGATAATGGACAGCTTCGTGTGGAAGAGAATGTGCCAGGGCGAGATCAGGCGTGCCCTGATTGTGGCCACAGGCGCTCTGCTATCTCCGCTCTCGTGGCAGCAGGGCGAGTCGGTGCCTTGCATAGCCAATGCTGTAACGCTCCAGATTTGATCCGCGCGAACGGAGGGATCCTCACTGGATTATGTCATCGCGTTCCTAGTTGGAGGCGCCATATGCGCCGTGGGCCAGGCAGTGCTGGATCTGACTCGGCTATCTGCCGCCCACATGCTGGTGATGTTCGTCATGGCGGGAGCCGTTCTGTCGGGGTTGGGGTTATATGACCGTCTGGTCGAGCTGGCCGGCGCCGGAGCGCTGGTGCCGGTTTCTGGTTTTGGGCACTCCATCGCCCGAGGGGCTTTGCTCGAGGCAGAGAGACTGGGCGTGATCGGGCTCTTCACCGGGGCATTCGAATTCACCGGGCTGGGAGTGGCCACTGCTGTGTTCTTCTCAGCCCTGATAGCCCTGGTCGCCAACCCCAAGGCATGAGCCTGGCGGTGGGAATCCCCCGAGGACTGCTGTTTTACGAATACGGTCCGATAATGATCGAATTGCTGCGCCGATGCGGCGCTCGGCCGGTTGTCTCGCCCGTGACCAACAAGGAGATCATTCAGGCTGGGCTGGAGCTGTGCGTCGACGAGGCCTGTCTGCCTGTAAAGGTGTTCTTCGGGCATGTCGCCCATCTGGCCGGGAAGACGGACGTGTTGCTTGTTCCCAGATTCGTCAGTATTGAGCGCGGCGCGTACATCTGCCCCAAATTGATGGGATTACCCGACATGATACGTGCCAGGGTGTGCAACGCGCCCAGGCTAGTGGACCCGTGCATCGACATCTCCTCCGGGCCGCGGCAGATAGCTTCGGAACTGGCCGCGCTCGGGTCAGAGCTGGGCGTAAGCCCAAGTCGCGCCGTGATCGCCCTGGCCAAGTCGATTAGGAGCGCCAAGCGGGGTTCGCCCGAGCCCGCGCCCGAGCCCGCGCGGGGTAACGCCATTCGCATTGGCGTCCTGGGGCACGATTACAGCCTGAGCGATGCATACATCAGCCTGGACCTGCTGGGCAAGATACGCCGCTTGGGGGCCCAGCCCATACAGGCGAGCGACTACTCCCATCAACAGACAGCCACGTGGGAGCGCCGGCGGGCTGAGCGCGGGGCCAAGCGCCTTTTCTGGACCTTCGGGCGGCGACTGGTCGGCGCAGCCTACAGGTGGCTAGAAACCGGCGAAGTGGACGGGATCGTGCATCTCGCCAGTTTCGGCTGCGGTCCGGAATCCTTCGTTGCCGAAGTCATCCAACACGAGGCGCATGAGCACGGCGATGTGCCTTTGCTTTGCGTCGATATCGACGAGCATTCGGCGGAGGCAGGACTCTTGACGCGCCTTGAGGCATTCATCGACACGGTGACCATGAGGAGCGGCGAGTATGCGCATCACCTTCCCGCACCTGGGCAATCTCTGGATACCGGTTAGGGCCTTCTTCTCCTCATTGGGCCTGCACGTGGTGGTTCCGCCTCCGACCACCAAAAGAACGCTGTCCATCGGAGCGAAGCACACTCCCGATGGCGCCTGTCTTCCGCTCAAAGTGACCGTGGGCAACTTCATCGAAGCGGTGGAACTCGGGGCGGATACCATCTTCATGGTGGGAGGAATCGGGCCGTGCAGGCTGGGGTATTACTGCGAGCTCCAGCGGTACGCCCTGGCTAGGGCGGGCTGTGATGCGCAGCTGGTGGTGGTGGAACCTCCTCGCACAGATCTGCGAGGGCTGACGCAGACGCTTAGGATAGTCAAACGCCGGGCCACTTTCGGACAGATTGTGGAGGCAGGCCGGCTTGCGTGGGCCAAATTCCAGGCCGTTGACGCGCTGGAGGAGGCAGCGAACATGGCGCGCTGGCGCGAAACGGCCCCTGGAAAGGTGGACGCAGGCCTACGCCGGGGGCTTGCGCTGCTGGACGCGGCTGAGACGTGCGATGCCGCGCTTGGCGCGGCGGAGCAGGCGCTGTGCGATTTGGCGCGTTGCACCGCGGCACGGTCCGACCCCACAGCGCGCGTTGGCGTGGTGGGCGAGATCTACGTTGTGATGGAGCCCGCTGTGAACATGGACATCTGCAGAAAGCTAGGCCGCCTCGGCGTGCAGGCGATTCAGCCGATCGCGTTCTCCCGTTGGATCGAGGAGCACGTAGTGAGGGATCTGGCGCGGTGGATGCCAAGGCCCGATATCCTGTCGCAAGCCCGCCCGTATCTACGGCATTTCGTGGGAGGCCATGGAGTCGAAAGCGTGGCGCACTCAGTCGAAATGGCACGATCCGGCCTAGACGGAGTGGTGCACATAGCGCCGATGACATGCATGCCCGAGATTGTGGCCCAAAGCATTCTTTGCGCAGTCAGCAAATCTGAAGACATCCCGGTGATGTCGGTCGCCGTGGATGAGCACACAGCGGATGTGGGCTTCGACACCAGGCTGGAGGCCTTTTGCGATCTGCTGCAGACCCGACGGCGCCGGGCCGGACCGAGTCATGCTCACCAGTTTCCTCCCAGCGATGGTCTATGCTATAATCGAGCGCAGGGGGGTGGCGCCGTTGAGCGGCAATGACATTCTGTATTTCCTGATAACCCTGCCGGTCCTGCTGTTTGCGCTGACAGTGCATGAGTACGCGCACGCGCGCGTTGCGGTCAGGCTGGGAGACGGCACTCCTCGGTGGGAAGGGCGACTTACGCTCAACCCCCTGGCCCACCTCGACCCTGTAGGACTCCTGGCGCTCGTGCTCACCAGGCGATTCGGATGGGCCAAGCCGGTCAGGGTCAACCCGATGAATTTTGAAAACCGCGATGCCGGAATGGTGATGGTGAGCCTTGCAGGCCCAGGCGCCAATTTGATTCTGGCCATTCTCTTCTCAATTATAGTGAAGTTCATGTACGGTGTGTACGGGTATCGCGGAGGGTCGATCCAGTTAATTATACTAGCGCTCGACCAGGGCATATGGATCAATCTCGGGTTGGCCGTGTTCAACCTGATGCCCATTCCGCCGCTGGACGGATCGAAGATACTGGCCGCGGTGCTCAAGGGCGATGCAGCGAGGCTCTACTACAGGCTGGAGCAGTATTCGTACATCATTCTTCTGTTGTTCATAGCTACTCCTCTGTCCACATGGATCCTCATGCCTATCATAGGAGCGCTGTACCGAGCGATTATGTAGAGGGTGGTTTGCTTGAAAAAGGGCCGAATATTCAGCGGGATGAGACCCACCGGAATGCTCCATCTCGGCAATTTCGTGGGAGCGCTGAGCAACTGGGTTCGTCTGCAAGACGACTATGAGTGTTTCTTCGCCGCAGTCGATTGGCACGCACTCACCACAGGCTACCAGGACACATCGATGATCCGAGAACACACCAGGCAGGTGCTGATCGACTTCATCGCAGCGGGCATCGACCCCGAGCGCTCCGTTGTCTTCCGTCAATCCGATGTGAAGGAACATGCCGAGCTGCACTTGCTGCTTTCGATGATCACGCCTCTGGGGTGGCTGGAACGGTGCCCCACCTACAAGGAGCAGCTCCAGCAGCTTTCTGAAAGAGAGATAACCACGTATGGATTCCTGGGCTATCCTGTGTTGATGGCAAGCGACATACTGGTGTACAGAGCCGACACGGTGCCCGTTGGCGAAGACCAGCTGCCTCATCTGGAACTAGCTCGGGAGATCGCACGCAGGTTCAACTACATGTACCAGCCGGTCTTTCCCGAACCTCAAGCCAAACTGAGCGCGGTTGCGGTCTTGCCGGGAACGGACGGACGCAAGATGAGCAAGAGCTACGGTAATGCGATTCAGATGTCCGACTCGCCCGAGGCTATACGCGAGTCGGTGAAGTCCATGATCACTGACCCTGCTAGGATACACAAGAGCGACCTGGGGCATCCGGATGTGTGCACTGTGTTCGCGTACCATTCGGCGTTCTCGCCGGAGTTTGCCAAGGAGCGCAGGGCAGAATGCGAGCAGGCGCAGATAGGCTGCGTGGCATGCAAACGACAGCTTGCCGACACACTGATCGAGGCGCTCGCTCCCGTGCATGAGCGAAGGAGGCAGCTTGAAGCCGCCCCCGGGCTGGTGGATTCGATCCTCGCGGAAGGCGCGAATCGAGCAAGGCCTGTGGCAGCCGCTACGCTTGGGGAAGTCCGTGCGGCGATGAAGATATGAGGGTGGATACCGAAGCCTTCTCCGGGCCGCTCGATCTGCTGTTGTCGCTGATAGAGAAGAAGCAGATCGATATATGCGAGGTTTCCATCGGCGAAATCGCCGATGATTATCTAGAGCAGGTATCGGCCATGGAATGGCTCGATATCGACCAAGCTGCTCAGTTTCTGGTCATCGCAGCGACCCTCCTCTACATCAAAGTGAGGGCGCTGCTACCAGAAGATGAGATGGACGATGCGCTGTCCGATCTGGAGGAAGAGGTGCTCGACCCCCGCGCCGAGCTCGTCGCCCGCCTTATGGAGTATCGCCGTTTTCGCGATGCGGCCCGACTTTTTGGGAGTCTGGAGGCCGTGGGTTCGCGAATGTACACACGCCCTCTGCTTCCTATGCCCAAGCCCGCAGTTCGGACCAATCCTATGGAAGGCACGACCGTAGACGACCTACTCGGGGCATACCTGGGCGCATCGTCAAGCATTCCGGAGGAGTTCGCGTATCTTCCGGCCGACGAGATACCCATAGCCACACAGATGGCGGCGGTGCTCGTGCGTCTTGCGCGCCGGGGTAAGCTGGGGCTCATCGAGTTTTTGGGCAGCGACAAGTCGCGTCGGCTGATGATCTCCACACTCCTGGCCGTCTTGGAATTGATCCGCCGCGGACGCATATCGGCAACACAGCCGATGCCGTTCGGCGAGATATGGATGTTCGCGACATCCAGCGCATCGGGGGGTGTAACGGACGAACCTGCACGAAGCACAGGCAGCAATTGAAGCAATCCTGTTCGCCGCGTCCTTCCCCCTGGCCGCGAAGGACCTTGCGGCTGCAATCGAGGTAGATGAGGAGACAGTCGCCAAGATCCTCCGCGAAATCGGCGACAGGCATTCCGCAAAGCAGTCGGGCATTGCCTTAAAGCGAGTTGACGGCTCGTTCATCCTCATGAGTAAGCCGGACTATGCACCCTTCGTGGAATCTCTCTCGGCAAGGCAACGTCCGCAGCCACTGTCGGCTGCATCCCTTGAGACACTGTCTATCGTGGCCTACCGCCAACCGGTCACCAGAGGCGACATCGACCAGATCCGCGGCGTGTCCTCCGACTCAAGCATCGCCACGCTCACAGAGCGCGGGCTCATCTGCGAGGTAGGCCGGCGAAACAGTGTTGGGCGTCCGATACTGTACGGCACCACCGACCAGTTTCTCCTCTATCTTGGGCTTGCGTCCCTGGCAGACCTCCCGCCTTTACCCGAGTCGGACGATGCGTGAATACTGCTCGCGCTTCTAGCCAGACTACGAGCGGGAGTGGTCTTGATGCGCTGGGCAAGACTCGCGCTCGGAGCTTTCGCGGCGCTCGCCGCCTCGCTCGCAATCCTTCTGCAGTGGCCGCTCAGATTGGATCTGACCGTCACACCGGACTCCGCACACACTGGGGAGGTTCGGGTGGTTGCTCGCATTTCGCCATGGCCCTTCTTCGCCTCCATACCCGTCTACCGTAGGAACTTACCGCTTTCCGCCGCTTCCGGCGCCAATACTCAATGGAAGCTTGCGAGCCTTCGCAAGGCCCTGGCCAGGCTGTCCCAAATCCTTCGCATGCTCGCAACCATCGCCTCTCTCGACCCGAGACTCATCGAACTGACGTGGCATTCGTTGGTCGGCACAGGGGACGCGGCATCCACTGCCATCGCTTGCGGGCAGCTGGCGGCGGTCAAGTCCACCTTGGCAGGGTGGGCATACTCCCGATGGGGAAAGGGTCAACGTTCGCCTGCCATCTCAGTGTCGCCGGACTTCACTCAACCCGCTTTCCGTACGTGGCTGCATCTTGTAGTAGAGACCACCCTCTACATGTTTGTTGGCAATGCGCAGCTGCGTGCATCTCTCTCGCCGCTTTTGGCGGCGCTCGGGAAGCCTCGACCGAATGAACCGGCTGCCGGTCATGAATACTAGAGGAAGGATCAACGCCTGCGCGGCACGCGCGGGCCAGGGAGGAGAGAGAGCTTGCCCGATCATCCCATAGACGGACTGATGAAGACCACACTCGACAGCATCAACCAGATGATCGACGTCAACACCATTTTGGGAGACCCAGTCGAGACTACCGATGGCAGCGTGATCATGCCGGTATCGAGAGTCTCTTTCGGATTCGCGGCCGGCGGATCCGACTTCGGCAACGGCCGCCCGCCCGAACATGCGGGTTCCCCGTTCGGAGGAGGAGGGGGCGCCGGAATCTCGCTGTCGCCAGTGGGCTTCCTGGTAGTCGGCAACAAACAGGTTCGCTTTCTGCCGGTCACATCGGACGCTGTGTTCGACCGTCTGCTGGATGTAGTACCGGATGTGCTCACCCGGATGGGCGCGATCCGCCCGCCGACTGGTGGAGCTCCGGGGGCTGTGGTATAATCCGGTAGAGTGTGGGCTCTATTCGGTGAGCCCGGCTCCGGCATCAGGGCGACAAGAGGATGAATGGACATGGTACAGCAGTTCGCGGTTATCGGGCTTGGGCGGTTTGGAATGAGCGTGGCGCGTACCCTCTCCGAGCTGGCCCAGGAAGTCTTCGCCATTGACGTGGATGAAGAGAAAGTACAGAAAATAGCGCCTCAGGTAACGCACGCGGTGACCGCCGATGTCACCGACATCGACGCCATGAGGTCAATCGGCATCCGCAATGTGGATGTAGCAGTGATCACGGTGGGAAGCGAGATCAAGGCGAGCATGGTTGGGACCATGGTCCTCCGGGAACTTGGAGTTCACACGATCGTCGCCAAGGCCAACGATGATCTGCACGGCAAAGTACTAGAGAAACTGGGCGCCGACAGGGTAGTCTATCCCGAGCGCGATGGAGGCGCGCGGCTGGCCCGCTTGCTCACATCGACCAACCTCATCGAGCAAATCGACCTGGATCCTGATTACAGCATAGTTGAGATGACCGCTCCGACCAGCATGGCGGGAAGATCCCTGGCGGAGCTGGCTGTGCGGGCGCGATTCGGCGTCTACATAATGGCTATACGATCCGGCGCCCGAATGACGGTAGCGCCCGGCGCTGACGATGTAGTCCACGAAGATGACGTGCTGGTAGTGATCGGGCGCAACGATTGGCTCCAGCGTTTCAGGAAGCTATGACAGCCGAGCGGATTCACAAATACCTGGCTCGCTCAGGAGTGGGATCGCGGCGCACATGCGAGCGGCTCGTCGCGTCCGGGCACGTCACAGTCAACGGAGCGTGTGTGACCACGCTTGGTAGTCTGATTCGGCCGGGGCAGGATATCGTCGCGGTTGACGGGAAGGTGGCGCTGCCTCCGGCTGACCATATCTACATCGCCCTGAACAAGCCCAGAGGCGTAGTTACCACCGTCCGCGATACTCACCAGCGTCTTACAGTGCTCGACCTCGTTCCCGACATCGATCGCAGGGTTTACCCCGTGGGCAGGCTGGACATGGACTCAGACGGCCTGCTGATCCTGACCGACGATGGCGAACTCGCCTTTGGACTGACCCATCCCAGCAGACAGGCGCCAAAAACCTACCTAGTGCATCTCGCGCGGCGGGCCACCCCGCATGATCTTGACCGTCTTTCACGCGGCATTCAGCTGAATGATGGCGCCACGGCGCCCGCTCGGGCACGCTTCGCCGATGAGTCGGGCAAGCTTGTCGAGATGCAGATGTATGAGGGCAGGAAGCGCCAGGTGAGGCGGATGTTCGCCGCTTTAGGCCATCGCGTTGTGCGTTTAACGCGCACCGAGTTTGGCTGTGTACAATTGGGTCATCTGGCAGAGGGCGACCACCGCAAGCTCACAGCGAGCGAGGTCGAGGGGCTCAAGCGGCTACTTAAGAAGCACGCGATGGAGGGGCGCTGATACCTTGCGAACAGCAGATGTTGTGGCGGTAATCGGGGCGGGAGCGGCGGGGATGATGGCGGCGGCCGCGGCGGCGGGCGCCGGCGCGAATGTTGTCGTGTACGAGCGAAACAGAGTGCCCGGCAAGAAGATACTGATATCGGGAAAGGGCAGGTGCAATTTCACGCGAGATTGCTCCGTGCAGGAACTGGTGGAGGGTTTCGCCCCCCGCGGCGCATTCCTGTATTCGGCGCTATCCTCGTTCGGGCCGGACCAGGTGCGCGGTCTCCTGGAGAGCCTGGACGTGCCCTACAAGGTGGAGCGTGGCAAGCGAGTATTCCCCGCCAGCGATCGAGCACTCGATGTACGGGACGCCCTATACAATCACGCTGTGTCCAGCGGCGCCCGCTTCGCATTCGGTCGACGCATCGCGCAACTTGAAACCCGGCACGGGGCAGTTACGGGCGTGATCGACACGCGCGGCGCGCGATCCGATGCAAGTGCCGCGATTGTCGCTACAGGCGGCGCGTCCTACCCCGCCACCGGAAGCACCGGCGATGGATACACTCTGGCGCTTCGGGTGGGCCATCTGGTGCACCAGCCCATGCCAGCGCTGGTGCCCATGGAGACGGTTGAGGAATGGCCGCGGACACTTGCAGGACTGTCGCTGCGCAATGTCGAGGCGACTTTGATCCATGGAACGCAGGAGATGAGCCGAGAATTCGGGGAGATGCTGTTCACGCATTTCGGCGTGAGCGGCCCTATCATCCTCACCCTTAGCCGCGCAGTGTGTCAGGCAGCCAGATCATGTCAGCATATGGAACCCGGTCGCTACACTATCTGCATCGATCTCAAGCCGGCGCTGGATAGGGCAACGCTCAATCGGCGCGTTCAGCGCGACCTCGCGGCTATGTCCCGGAAGCAGCTCAAGAACTCCTTGGATTGGCTGTTGCCGAAGGCGCTTGTCCCGGTGGTCATCAACCTTGCTGCAGTGGATGGGGCCACGCCCGCCAACCAGGTGACGATGGCCCAGCGCGCAGCGCTGGTAGAAGTGCTCAAACAGCTGCGTATGACGGTAGCGCGACCGCGCGGGCTGGAGGAAGCTATCGTCACCTCCGGCGGCGTGGAATTACGCGAGGTCGATCCGCGCACTATGGAATCGAAGCTCGTTTCAGGACTGTTCTTCGCCGGAGAGGTTCTCGACATCGATGGCCCAACTGGAGGCTATAACCTACAGGCTGCCTTCTCTACCGGGCATCTCGCGGGCGCATCTGCGGCCGAGCGAAGGCAGGGGGAGAAGTAGAATTGCCGCACAGCCGTGATCCGGGTTCTGTCATGATCGCATCGGCAGTGGTCTTGCTGATCGCAGTGTGCGTCATCGTCCAATCATTGATAGCTTCCGGCGGCATCGCGCGCCAGGACCTTTGGATCGAGAAGGTAGAGGGCCAAGTGGTATGGGCATGGAGTTGGCCAGGGTCCGCCGATACGGCGCCGGCGGGTCCTGCTGCAGAATCGGGAGGTATTCTGTTGGCGCTGCCTGAGGCGTCCGAGAGTGTATTAGTGCTGGTGAACGGGAGAGTAGTTGCAGATTTCCGCTACGAGCAGGCCGCGGCGGTCGTACGTAGGGGCGACCTTGTGGAGATCGAAGTAAACGATGATCGCTCAGAAAGCGGGGCCAACCTAGCAGGGCTGCAAGTGGAAGTGGTCGCTACAACGCCCAACGTCAAAGTGCCGTTGCAGGGCGTCCGCGTACACCTTACGCCCGGCCGAACCACCATCGCGAGCATTATCATATAGATTAGAAAGCCAGTTTCAGCTGCAAGCAAAGGAATAGCGAGTCGGATGTAGAATAAGAATTAATTGTGCGCCGATGGGAGAGTCCTATAGCATGTCGCTTGAACGTTCGATAGCAATAGATGGACCCGCAGGCTCCGGCAAGAGCACAGTAGCGCGCATGCTCGCCAGAGCCCTCGGGTATAGATATGTGAGCACAGGTGATCTATACCGTGCGCTTGCATTGGAGGTTCTGAGGCGAGGCGTAGACCCGCACAATGAGGAGGCCGTTGTGCAAGTTGCGGAATCGATATCCGTTTGCGTGGAACCCGCGTCCGATGGCAACCAGCGCACGCTGGTGGAAGGCGAGGACGTGTCGGCCTTGATACGCAGCGCACAGGTGGAGTCGGTCGTCTCGCAGGTCTCGGTCTATCCGGCGGTTCGCACGCGCATGGTCCAGCTACAGCGGGCAATAGCCATCGATGCGGACGTAGTGATGGACGGGCGCGATATCGGTGCCGTAGTCCTGGCGGAGTCGCACTGCAAGTTCTTTCTCACAGCATCCGTTGGCGAACGTGCTCGGAGGCGTCAGCGGGACCACGCAGCGCAGGGTCGCCAAGTCTCGTTGGAAGAGATGCAGCTGGAGATCGCCCAGCGCGACACGATTGACAGTACGCGACTGATATCGCCGCTTACCGTGGCGCCGGATGCGGTCGTGATCGACTGTACCGACATGAGTCCGATGGAAGTAGTATGCAGAATGCTGCAGGTGCTCAGGAGGTCCAACGCTTGTTCTACTATGTCATCAGAGCGCTCTTGAGAGTCTACTTTCATCTGTTCTACGGCTTCAGCGTTGTTGGCCTGGAGAACGTACCGATGGCCGGCGCGATAATAGTAGTCGCAAATCACGCAGGCGCCCTCGACCCTCTGGCCCTGGGTGTTGCGTGTCCCAGGCCGCTGCGGTTCATGGCGAAAGCGGAGTTGTTTGACAATCCGATTGCTGCCGCGATCATGCGTGGCCTTCGCGCCTTTCCGGTCAAGCGAGGGCAGGTGGATCGCGAAGCCTACCGAGCTTCCATGGATATTCTTAAGGCCGGTGAGGTGCTTGGCATATTCCCGGAGGGCACGCGCAGCAAGACCGGAGAACTCCAGCGCGCTCATCCCGGGGCTGCGCGATTCTCTCTTGCAACGGGAGCCCCGGTGGTGCCGGCTGCCGTAGTAGGCACTTTCCCGGCGCACCGAAGGGGCATAAGCAGGTTTCGAAGGGCGAAGGTGAGAGTGATTTTCGGCGCCCCCATCCAGGCGACGAGCTCCTCGCGGGCGCGCGCGTCCAGAGAAGACACCGACAGACTAGCCGTTGAGATAATGGAGCGGATTCACGAGCTGATGGAAGCCGTCATGACGGCATGACATTGCAGGGGGGTATTGACGTGAGGCTCTTCATTGATACCGCCAATATCGAAGAAGTGCGCCAGGCAGCTGATATGGGCATCATATGCGGTGTGACTACCAACCCGTCTCTGGTGGCCCGGGAAGGCCGCGATTTCCGCCAGGTTGTCATAGAGATATGCGAGCTTGTGGACGGGCCTGTGAGCGCGGAGGTAATCAGCCTTGAGGCTGAAGAGATGGTGCGGGAGGCGGTTGACATAGCGGCCTGGTCTCCCAATGTGGTTATCAAGATACCGATGACCGTGGAAGGACTTAAGGCCGTCCGTGTCTTAGCCGCTCGGGGCATCAACACCAATGTTACACTGATTTTCACGTCCAATCAGGCTCTTTTGGCGGCAAGGTCGGGAGCGACCTACGTCAGCCCCTTTGTGGGCCGGCTGGACGATGTAAGCTCGGACGGGATGAACGTTGTCTCCGAGACGGCGGCGATTTTCGATATGCACGACATAGAAACGCAGATCATCGCTGCTAGTATTCGCCACCCACTGCACGTTACGCGAGCCGCTCTGGCCGGAGCCGACATAGCCACCGTACCGTATTCTGTTCTGATGCAGATGACGAAGCACCCGCTCACCGATGCCGGCATAGCAAGATTCATCGCAGACTGGGAAAAGGCGCTCGGCAAATGACGCTCGGCGGGGAGCGTATCAGCCTCGCCGAACATGCGGGGTTCTGCGCGGGGGTAGAGCGCGCAGTCCGCATTGCACGCGAAACCGGCGAGGAGGCTATGCTGAACGGTTGTGCAGGCGTTGTTACCTTAGGAGCTTTGGTGCACAACCCTGCAGTGGTCGCAGACCTTCTGCACTACGGCGTGCAGCAGGTCGATTCGGTTGACGAAGTCCGAGGTCGCGTAGCCGTTATTCCGTCGCATGGCCTTTCTCCCGCCGCCGTGCAAGAGGCGCGAGAGAAAGGATTGTCACTGGTAGATGCCACCTGTCCGCACGTGCTGCGAGTGCAGCGAGAGGTGGCGAAAGCCCACGAGAACGGGCATTTCGTGGTACTCGTAGGCGATAGGCTCCATCCCGAGGCGCGGGCGGTCGTCCCGTTTGCCAGCGGGGGAATAGCCGTAGTGTCGGGGTGCAAGGAAGCGGCGGTGGTCGAGCTTCCTGAAGCGCCCGTCACGGTGGTTGCGCAGACGACCCAGATACTACCGGTTGTAGAAGCAGTGGTCGACGTCATAGCGGCCCGGGGCAGGCAGGTCAGGCTGGTCAACACAATCTGCCCTGCAACATCCCTGAGGCAGGAAGCCGCAAGAAGGCTTGCGCGTTCAGTCGACCTCATGGTGGTCATCGGAGGCAGGACCAGTGCCAATACCATGCGGCTAGCGGAGGTATGCAGCGACACCGGCGTCAGGGTGCTCAAGATCCAAAGCGCCGACGAACTTGACTTACACGCTGTGCACACAGCGGGCAGGATCGGCGTTACCGCAGGAGCATCCACGCCCAGTTGGGTAATCGAGGAGGTCATGGACGCTATGAACGAGATTATCGAGGGTAACCCGGAAGAAGTTCGCCAGTCAGAGCAACAAGCTGAGCAGGCGGACCAGGTCGAGCAGGTAGAACAGGCCAAGCAGGCGGACCAGGTCGAGCAGGCGGAGCAGGTCGAGGTCGAGGCTGTGCCCGAGGCGGAGGCCAAACCGGAAGGCGAACCGCCTGAGACGGCTCCGGTAGAGAGCGAGCCGGAGGAAACCCAGGTCGAGGCGGAGGCTGGGGGAATTCCCCAGGCTGTATCTGCGCCTGAGGCGGAGGCCGAAGTCGTGCCTGAGCCAGAAGCGGAGACGCGGCCGCAAGACGAGGCCGCCCAGGTAGACACCGCGCCGACCGAGCCGGCAGAGGAGGAGAAGACAGCAGCTCCGACCGAGCCTGAAGCGAAACCAGAACCCGCCGCCCCTGCGCGCACGGCGCCGCCTGCGCCTGAGACGGTCACGGCACGTGTAGAGGAGATCTACGACGACCGCGTCATCGTTCAGCTCGAGACGGGCGAGACTGCCACGATCGTGCTCAAGAGCCTCAGTGCCGATGCGATCTCCCATCCTTCCGAGGTGGTCGCTCCGGGCGAGGAGATACAGGTGGTCTTGGAGAAGCACAGCCGGGGTTCCGATACTCTGTTCGCCTCAAAGAGGCAAGCGGACCGCCTCCTTCTGTGGAATCGACTGGAGAACGCCAAGGAGACCGGAGAAGTCATCGAAGGCAAGGTGACCGAGGCCGTCAAGGGCGGGCTGGTGGTCGATATCGGCGTACGAGGATTTGTTCCCGCATCGCAGGTGGGCCGCAGGTTCGTGGAAGACCTCAGCGTCTATGTGGGGCAGGAGCTAAAGATGAAAGTGCGCGAGGTTGAGCGCCTCCGCTCCAACGTGGTGCTGTCGCAGCGCGACTATCTGGAAGAGCAGGAGAAACTCGCGCGGGAGCACGCTTTCCAGACGCTCGAGCGCGGTCAGGTGATCACGGGCTCCGTCACCCGTCTTGCGGTGTTCGGCGCGTTCGTCGATATCGGCGATGGGGTCGAAGGACTGCTCCACATATCCGACATATCATGGGCAAGGATCAAGCATCCCGGGGAAGTACTGTCGGAGAATCAGGAAGTGCAAGTGTTGGTGCTGAACGTGGATCGCGAACGTGAGAGGATCTCCCTGGGCTACAAGCAACTCCAGCCGGACCCCTGGGAGAATGTCGGGAAGCGGTTCCCCGTTGGCTCTATCGTTACCGGAACCGTGACTAAGCTGGTAGAGTTCGGTGCGTTTGTCAGTCTGGAAGAGGGCATCGAGGGTTTGGTCCACATCTCGCAGCTTGCCGACAGGCGAATAGCCAGGCCGGACGAGGTCGTAGCGGTAGGTCAGACAGTCACAGTCAAGGTCATAGGCCTAAGGGAGCAAGAGCACCGCATCAGCCTCTCAATCCGGCAAGCGATTGAAGAAGGCGAACGCAACGAGTACCGTAAGTACATGAAGGACAATCGCGAAGATAATGGCGTTACCATCGGCGACCGAGTGGCGTATGACCCCAGCAAACTCAAAGGCGCCGACACCGATGGCGAGTAGTCCCTCATAAAGGCCTTTAGGTGGGGTTTCGTTGACACCTATAATGCCTTATGCTAGACTGGCTCTGGTCGTCTGCCCTCGGAACTTGCCGTGGGCAGACAGCGTTAAGGCTATATGGAGATGTCAGTGTTACGGAGTTGCAAAGGGGGATGCCAAGGCATGTCTAAGCGCAGAAGCGAGCTCATCCCGGTCATCGTAGCGGTAGCGGCTCTGATTGTTGTCGCCATAGTGTGGGTCGTCGTCACCCGAACGACCGCTGTTGCCATCGTCAACGGCCAAAGGATCACTCGCCGTGCTTTTGTCAGCAGGCTGGAGCAGGTAACCGGCGAGCAGGTCCTCGCGGATCTCATCAACGAACAGCTGATCAGGCAAGCGGCCAAACAGGCGAAGATTACGGTGACTCAGTCCGAGGTCGACGAGGAAATAGATAAGCTGCGCGAGCAGATAGGGCCCAGCTTCGAATCTATGTTGGCCCAGTACGGGATGACCATCGACGACCTCCGAAAGAACATGGACCTGAACTTGTTGGTCTTCAAGATCTCCACGAAGGACATCACCGTAGGCGACGATGCACTCATGGCCTTTTTTGAGGAGAACAAGTCGGACTACGACGAGCCCGAGATGGTGAAAGCCAGCCATATCCTAGTTGAAACTGAAGATAAGGCCAAAGAGATCCAGGCTAAGCTGGCTGAAGGCGCTGACTTCGCGGAATTGGCTCGAAGCGAGTCCACCGACCCCATGTCGGCGGCTGAAGGCGGCGATGTGGGATTCTTCGCGCGCGGACGAATGGTGCCGGAATTCGAGAAGGCCGCGTTCGCGATGTCGCCCGGTCAGACCAGCGGGATAGTGAAGTCTGAATACGGATACCACATAATCCGAGTCACCGACCGAAGGGAGGCGCATGAGGCCACCTTCGAGGAGGTCAAAGGCGATATTGAGCGCACGATAAAGGGGCGTCAGGCCAAGAGCGCGCAGCAGCTTGCATCGGAGCTGAGGATGGAGAGCGATATCACCATCACTGACTCGAAATACAAGGATCTTGGAACCACAACGCCCTTCGGCACGAACTAGAGGTGGGAGCGCGGAGAGGGGAGCTGCGCTCTCCTCTCCGTTTTCGCTTTTTCAGGAGGTTTCACATGATCGGTTCCGCCGTGGTCGTTCAGGTGGAGCCAGGCAGCCCGGCACAGCTGGCAGGCATTGTTTCCGGCGACACGCTCATCTCGATCAACGGCCATGCTGTGCGCGATGTCATCGACTATCAGTACCACGCGGCCTCTCCCAGCGTTCATCTGGAGGTGGCAAGGTCTGACGGATCCACGTTTGGCGTGACTATCGACAACGGCTATGATACGCGCCTCGGCATTCACTTCGACGAGCTAGTATTTGACGGTGAGAAGCACTGCGCCAACAAGTGCGTCTTCTGCTTCATCGACCAACTGCCACAGGGCATGCGCACAAGCGTGTACTTCAAAGACGATGACTACCGACTCTCGTTTCTGCAGGGCAATTTCGTGACGCTCACCAACCTTCCGGATTCTGATGTCGAAAGGATCATCAGCCTTAGGTTGTCGCCGCTGTACGTCTCGGTACACGCATCAGACGAGCGGATACGATGCGCGCTCCTGGGAAGGCAGCGTGTCCGTACTCGGCCCATAATGCCCACTCTGAAGCGATTCGCTGAGGGCCGAATCGAGTTTCATGCACAGGTAGTTGTGGTTCCCGGTGTAAATGACGGAGAGGTGCTGGATCGGACCATCGCCGATCTTGCAGGGCTTGCGCCCTGGTGTGCCTCATTGGGCATTGTACCCGTTGGGCTCACCTCGCACCGACAAGGCTTGACGAAGCTAGAGATGGTCGATTCGGATCTGGCTCGCCGGGTCATCGACACAATCCATGCTGCGCAGCAGCGCTCGCTTGCCCAGAGGGGAACGCGGTTCGTGTTTGCCGCGGACGAGTTCTACTACCTGGCACGCCGGGAGATTCCGTGCGGTGAGGCGTATGAGGATTTCCCGCAACTGGAGAACGGAATCGGCGCATCGCGCGTCTTTCTGGATGAATTCGCACAAGCTGAACGCAGGTTGCCGAAGCGGGTCGAGAAGTCCGTGAGTTTCACGGTCGTCACCGGGGTGCTGGGAGCGCAGGCCATCGCGTCTGCTTGCCACAGGCTAGACAGAATCGAAGGCGTAAGCGTGGATCTGCTCCCCGTGCCCAACAGGTTTTTCGGCGAAAGCGTCACGGTATCCGGCCTAGTGGTTGGGGCGGATATCGTAGCGGCGCTCAACGAGTCCGGAGCGCGCGACTTCGTAGCCATCCCAGACGTAATGCTGAGACGGGGCGAAAGGCGCTTCCTCGATGACATGACCCCAGACGATATTCAGCGAGCCACTGGGACGGCTGTGAAGGTAGTTCCCGCGTCCGCTTACGGCCTTGTTGAATGCATAGCACAGCTGAAGGCGGCGAATTGGGAGGTCAGGCAAGATGGCTAGGCCGCTAGTGGCAATTGTTGGTCGGCCCAACGTGGGCAAATCGGCCCTTTTCAACAGGATCATTCGAACGCGGGCTTCCATAGTCGACGACACGCCCGGAATCACGCGTGATCGCCTCTATGCGCAGGCCCAGTGGTGTGGGCGTAGCTTCACCCTGGTCGATACGGGAGGCATCGAGGCCTGCCCGGCGGGCGATGGCATCGCAGCGCAGGTTGGAAGGCAGGCGCAAATGGCGATTGAGGAGGCCGACACCATCCTGTTCGTGGTTGACGCGCGCACTGGGCTGACCAGCGAGGATGATGATGTAGCCGACATTCTGCGCAAGTCGGGTAAGCCCGTCATCGTGGCGGCCAGCAAGGTTGATGACCCATCCCACATGGATTGGGGTCTGTACTCTTTGGGCTTGGGCGAACTCGTTCCAACATCGGCCATACACGGCATCGGCATCGCGGATTTGCTCGACGCAGTCGTGCAGTCATTGCCTGACGATGAGGCTCAGCCCAAGCAGGATGAGGACATGGTCAGGGTAGCTGTCATAGGCCGGCCCAACGTGGGCAAGTCATCGCTGGTCAACCGGATATTGGGAGAAGAACGCTCTATCGTGAGCGAGGTGCCCGGAACTACAAGGGATGCTGTTGATGCCGTCTATGAATTCGAGGGCGCGAGATACATAATAGTAGATACGGCCGGCATCCGCAGGAGAGGACGTATCGACGCAGGCATCGAAAACTACAGTGTCCTGCGAGCGTTGGCAGCCGTCGAGAGATGCGATGTGGCAATAACCGTGGTTGACGGAACCGAGGAACCATCCGCTCAAGACACGAAGATAGCTGGGCATGCCCATGAAGCCGGAAAGGCGGCCGTAGTTGCCGTCAACAAATGGGACATAGTGGATCGAGATGACACTACTGCTCGGAAGTTCGAACAGAAGTTGCGATCTCTTCTGGACTTTATGCCGTACGCTCCTGTGCTGTTCGTGTCGGCGCTCACCGGAAGAAGGATAGGGAATCTGCTTGCGGCCGTTGCGGCCGGCGCCGCTCAGTACAGAAGAAGAGTGTCCACTGCCATGGTCAACCGAGTCGTACAAGACGCGGTGCTTCGGAATCCCCCGCCGCCTGATCGCGGCAGAGAGGTCCGAGTGTACTATGCCACTCAGGTAGCGGTCGGGCCGCCGCAGTTCGCCGTGTGGGTGAACCGCCCTGAGTGCGTTCATTTCTCGTATAAGCGCTACTTGGAGAATGTATTGCGCGATGCGTTCGGTTTCTACGGAACGCCCATTCGGGTCCTGCTTAGGCAGAGGGATTAGCATTGGCAAAGGCTGGTGAAGGTCATGAGTCTCCAACCGTTGCTGGTTGTGGCCCTATCATACCTTATCGGATCGATTCCGTTCGGGGTGATTCTCGGAAGCCGGCTGGCCGGCGTGGACGTGCGCAAATGCGGAAGCGGCAATACCGGCGCCGCCAACGTCCTGAGAACACTTGGTCTGCCTTTTGCGATGTCCACTTTCTTGCTCGACACGCTCAAGGGCGCCGCTGCGGTGTGGATGTCCCGTACGGCCGGGCTCGGCCCCGGCTGGACCGCCGCGGCCGGCGCGGCTGCGGTAGCTGGCCATAACTGGCCTGTTTGGCTGCGGTTCAGGGGCGGCAAGGGTATCGCCACCACATTCGGGTTTGTGCTGGCCACCATGCCGCCAGTAGGCGCGATGATGGCCGTGATTTGGGCCGTTGTCGTAGCCGTATGCCGGTATGCCTCTGTCGGTTCCATGGTAGGTGTGGCGGCCACCCCGCTCGCTGCCTGGCTTTTGGCCTACCCCCGGGAGTATGTCGCGGTATGCGTGCTTTTGGCCCTGAGCGCCGTCATCAGACATAGGTCCAACATCAGGCGACTCGCGACCAATACGGAGAGCAAGTTCGGAGTGAGGCTCAGGTAAGTCTGGGCAGGAATCAGCTGCTCCATCGTCGAATTACTGATCACTTTACCCCGAAGTCGGCATGCCCCGGGGGTGGATTGGTTGTCTTCAACATACGAAGAATGCGAGTGCATCCACGCCCTCCTTGAGCAGCTGGAGGCCATTGAGCGCGAATTGGCCTGCGTGGATCCGTTGCGCCGTGATAAGGCGGTCGAACAGGTGGCCAGCCTCAGGAGTCAACTGCTGGATGTTCTTGCAGATGTTCTTGCCAGAGGCAACGGCGCCATGCGATGCGCTGCCGCATACGGTCTGTCCAAATTGCGCGATGCACATTCAGTTCCGCTGCTTGTCGCGGCCCTTGGCGATTCGGACGAGGCCGTGCGAGGGTGGGCGGTAGAGGCTCTTGCTGCATGTAATGGTTCGCTAGTGGTGGGTCCGCTCGTGCGTGCGTTGGCCGACCGGAGCGTATATGTGTATTACAGCGCATACAACGCGCTGAAGTCGATCACTGTCGACGATGTCTGGCCTGCCCTGGAAGAGCACTTGCAGTCGCCTGAGGCTACAGTAAGAAAGCGCATCGCCAAGCTCCTGGGCGACATGGGAGAGCACAAGGCCGTGCCCCACCTGGTCAGCCTCACTGTGGATCCCGACTCCGGGGTCCGGTACGAGGCCGTGGAGGCTTTGCGCAAGATCGGCGACAGCCGCGCCGTGGATGCGCTCATACGGTGCCTCAGCGATGAATCGCACGAAGTGAGATGCGGCGCGGTTCAGGCGCTCCGATGGGCCGGCGACTTGCGTGCTGTGGAGCCCCTCGTTGCAGTGTGCGTTGAGAACGAGGAACTTCGCCTTCTGGCAATACAGGCCTTGCGAGAAATCGTGGGAGATCAAGCCATAAGCCCGGTAGTGCATGCGCTTCGCAAGTCTCGCGAGCTAGTACGCGCCACCGCGACCGAAGTACTCGACTTGACACAGCGACCTAAGAGGGTCGGCGTCAGCTAAGCCAAATCACGGAGGATAACCTTGCAATGAATCTGTTCCTGCGCAATATGGGGCTATTGCTCCTAGCTACTCTTCTTGGCGCAATCATCGGGCTTGACCGCGAAAGGCAGGGCAAGTCCGCCGGCCTGCGCACACACTCCCTCGTCTGCCTGGGGTCAGCGCTCATCACCATGGTTGGGATCTACGGGTTTGGGCCGTTCGGCGGGGGGCTGCGCGATCCCGCGCGACTCGCTGCCCAGATAGTAAGCGGCATCGGCTTTCTGGGCGCAGGGACGATAATGCATGAAGGCTTGACCATCAAGGGACTGACCACTGCAGCCAGTCTGTGGACTACTGCAGGTATTGGACTGGCGGCCGGCACCGGCCTAGTATGGCCGGCTATAGCCGCCACTGCCCTGGTTCAGGTAGTGCTGGTCCTTTTCAATCGGCTTGAGGAGAAATACCTCCCTCGCCGCGGCACCGTGCTTCGAATAACCGCCATTGATAGGCCCGGCTTGCTAGGAGAGATCGCAACGATCGTTGGCAGTCTACATCTGAATATTGTGGCCACCGATATGGAGCTTGATCGCGGCGATTCAGTGGTCCGTATCGAAATCGTCATGGGGCGCACCGTTCCATCGGCTGCCAGCCATACGCTCCATTCTGACCTGCTTCAGAGGATCCTAGCTCTGTCGGGGGTTCTGAGGGCAGAGGTCGACAACTGGTAGGAGGAGGTATGCCTATCTTCCGAGTCCTTCTTTCCAATGACGATGGCATTGCTGCGCCGGGACTTTTGGCCCTGGCGCGATCAGTATGCGACATCGGCGGCGATGTCTGGGTGTGTGCGCCGGACCGGGAATGCAGCGCCATCAGCCACGCGCTGACCATGCGGGCGCCCCTTAGGGTCCATTGCGTACAGCTGCCCGGGCTGTCCGCGACCGCCTGGTCGGTGGACGGAAGCCCTGCCGATTGCGTAAAACTGGCTCTGGAGGAGCTATTGCCCGAAAAGCCTGATGTGGTATTAGCAGGCGTTAACCGCGGGCCCAACTTAGGTACCGATATCCTCTACTCAGGTACGGTGGCCGCTGCAGCGGAGGGCGCGCTGGCGGGAATACCATCTATCGCGGTATCAACCGCCTCCTACGATCCTTCCGACTATTCTGCTGCGGCCGGCGTAGGCGCAACCTTGGCTCGCCTGGCGGCCTTGCGTGGGCTTCCACACGGAGTAGTCCTCAACGTGAATGTACCCGAAGGGGCAAACCCGGGCAGAATAGCGATTACAAGGATGGGTGTGCAGCGCTACTCGGACATCTTCGAGCGCCGAGTCGACCCTAGGGGCGAGATCTACTACTGGCTCTGCGGCAACCCCGAGGCGCCGGAGCCCGGCAACGGCCTCGATACCGATGCGGTAGCTTCGGGTGCGGTGTCGGTGTCGCCGATCAGGTTCGACATGACTGACAACGCGGCATTGGAGATGTTGCGCGGGTGGGACATTCGCATATAGCTCCGCATAGCATAGACCGGTGATGCGCTGTGGGATACTACTTGACTTTGGCGTCTGCGCTGGCGGCCGCGATTGCTCTTCTGGTGGTATTGGCCAAGTCCCGAGAGGCCGATGACCCCAAGTGGCGGCACGCCGCCATGGCGCGCGGATTCTTGTTGGCGGCGGGCGTAGCCTATGTTCTCCTGGCATGCCGCGCCACGGTGATGGTGTTCCGGGAGGTCTTCAGCTGCTGGCCGAAGTGACCGATTACTGATGGTGGTGAGGTTATTGACCCATAGCAAAATGAAGGTAGGCCTGCTCCAAGGGGGTTCTTCCAGCGAAAGGGAGATCTCGCTCAGGTCGGGCGCACAGGTAGAGGCGGCTCTGCGCCGACTCGGGCATGAAGTGGTAGTCATCGATCCTGCAAGAGACGGCGTGGAGATGCTGGTTGAATCCCGGCCGGATGCGGTTTTCATCGCGTTGCATGGTCGCTACGGGGAGGACGGCTGCGTCCAGGGCGCCCTGGAGATGCTGGGGATTCCATACACAGGCTCCCGCGTGCTGGCCAGCTCAGTTGCGATGGACAAGACGGTCTCCAAGGTACTGTTCGCCGCGGCCGACATCCCGACTCCGCCCTACGTGATCGTGCGCCGCAGCGACGATCCCGAGCTCGCGCGTGAGCGCGCCCAAGGCATCGGACTTCCGTTCGTTGTCAAGCCTTCGTCACAGGGATCCACGGTGGGCATCACGATAGTGAAGGATACGGCCGCCCTTGCAGGCGCGCTTGGGCTCGCTTTTAGATATGATCCGGAGGCGCTTATCGAGAAGCATGTCGCCGGCGTCGAGGTAACCGTGGGCGTACTGGGCACACGCACTCCGCGTGCCCTTCCTACGCTGGAGATCGTGCCCAAGAACGAGTTCTATGACTGGGAATCCAAGTACGCGCCCGGCGGCTCTCGGCATGTCATACCCGCCAGAATACCCGATGCCTCTCGTGCAGAGTGTGAAAGGCTTGCGGTGCAGGCCCACGTCTCGCTCAAGTGCCGCGGTTATTCCAGAGTAGACATGATAGTCGAACCTTCGGGCGCAGTATGGGTCATCGAGGTGAATACACTCCCAGGACTCACCGAAGTCAGCCTGTTGCCCGATGCTGCAAAAGCTATGGGCATCTCCTTCGACCAACTCATACAGGTCATCCTGAGCAGCGCTTTTGACGAGTAGCTGGTTTTCTTCAGTATGTTGACAGCCGACAGCCCAACGGCTATCGGCTATCGGCTGTCAATTGGCCCCTACGTACGATATAATGCGGGTGGGCGCCGATACGTGGGCACCGAGCGCCGTTGTTGGGGAGGGGAATGCCGGTGCGCGAACCCGCAATCGACCTAGAGCACCTCAGCGCAGACCTCAGGGTGGTCCTCGACTCCATCAATGAAGGTGTACATATAGTCGACACAAGCGGCGTCACCGTCTTCTACAATGGGGTGGCTGCGGCTCTCGATAATCTCAATCCGGCCGAAGTGGTAGGCCATCACATCTTGTCCGTGTTCCCATCGCTGTCCGAGGACACCAGCACTCTCCTGTCAGTTCTGCGTACTGGTCGTCCGGCGCCCGTGCGTCAGCAGACGTTCGCGAACTTCAAAGGCGACACCATCACCACCATCAACTCGACGCTTCCCATTTATAGCGGGGCAAAGCTGGTCGGGGCCATCGAGGTCTCGCGCGATGTCACGCTAGTGAAAACACTCGCAGAACGTGTCGTGGACCTCCAGGCTCAGCTGCTGGCTGAGGGCGATGGCGCGGCGGCAGCCGGAAGGCGCCTATCGGGAGCAGGAGAGGCCAGGTACACCTTCGATGATGTCGTTGCGGCAAGCCAGTCCATGCGGCAAGTAGTGGAGCGAGCTAAGCGAGCGGCCGCGGGCAGTTCCTCCGTAATCGTTGGGGGCGAAACAGGAACCGGAAAGGAAGTCATAGTCCAGTCCATACACAATGCGGGGGCGAGAGCCGGCCGGCCGTTCATTGCCCAAAATTGTGCGGCTCTTCCCGATACCCTGCTTGAGGGGATTCTTTTCGGAACAGCGAAGGGCGCGTTTACGGGAGCGTCCAACCGTCCCGGCCTGTTCGAGGTGGCCAATCACGGTACGATCTTCCTGGACGAGGTAGATGCGATGCCCTTGTCGCTTCAGGCTAAGCT
>CAYYHF010000002.1:0-36672 GCA_964471415.1 uncultured Clostridia bacterium
AGCTTGCAGCCGTATACATCAGTAGCGGGCAGTCGCCGACGAAGCCAACGCGGACAAGCCATCGCACCCTGCTATACGTCCATCTGTACTTCCATGTGTACTCCCATCTGTGCCTCCATCGGCGGACTGCCGGCTGGGGGCTACCGAAAGATGCATGTGCGTCATGTTAGCTCCTTTGGCCCTGCGGCCCATGGAGAGCCAGAGCCGAGGCGCGGGCTGCGGCGGCGCTGAGTGTTGTCCCCTGCTCCCCATGGGCTGGCGCCCGGTCCCAGATCGCGTCTGTTCGCAGCTGTCCGGCGCTTGCTCCCGGCCAACGCTCGCTCCTGGCTGGGCGGTGTCTGGCTGCGGCTATCCTACGTGTATCCGCGGAGGTGTGCATATGTCCGGATTGGCTCGGACACGTTAACTGTGAGCGGGCGAATTCGGGTGTGCCATGATGCGCTGCTGATGCCCTGCGCAGGCTCTGGCGTAGACTTCGTGGACTTTGGCGCAATCATCCGCGCGAACGCCTGCAGCCAGCGCCGCAAGGGCGCAGCAATACGGGGGCAGTATGCAGGCAAACTCGCGGCGCGTTGCCATCATCCTGTGTGTTCTCCTATCGGTGCTGGCGCTTGCCGCCGGCGGTCTGTTCCGGAGTGTCAGCCTTCAGCCGGCCTACATGCGAGTTATCGAAGGACAGGAGTTCGAACTCGGGGCTGGCTTTAATCTGTCTGGGGCGCTTGTCGCCGACCCCCCGGACTCGCTCCTGATTAGCCGGGCAACAGGCGGGGGCATCTCGGTCACCCCCACCAAGTCCGGGCGCGCCAAGATAGAACTTCGTCTGTTCAACGCCATACCGGTGAGGCGCTTCATCGTCGATGTCGTGCCGGAGCTCAAAGTGGCGCTGGGCGGGCATTCCATCGGCATCCTTCTGGCCAGTCACGGGGTGCGCGTCATCGGCCTGTACCCGGTTGTGGGCGTGGACGGGGGCAGATACATGCCGGCGCGCGATGCAGGCATCGCGGTGGGCGATGCGATCCTGACGGTAGACGGGCAGGAGATATCCGACCCGATCGAGCTGGAGACGGCCGTCAACCGCGTGGCTTCCGGCCCGACCGCATCCGAGCGGGGGGCGGTGCGCCTCGGCATCATGTGCCAGGGCAAACAGCGCGAGGTAGTGGTGAGAGCTGTGCCTACTGACTCAGGCTATAGGATCGGCGTCTATGTAAGAGACAATGCTGCCGGTGTGGGCACGCTTACGTTCTGGCATCCGGGCAGTCTGCGCTTTGGGGCCTTGGGACATATCGTCGCCGACAGCCAGACAGGCAAGGAGATCTCCATCACCGATGGGCGGATCGTGGCCGCGCGCGTGGCGGGGGTGGACGCGGGCGCAGCGGGGCGTCCCGGGGAGAAGATAGGCACCTTCGCGGGCGTGCGCGACAATGTTGGCGTGATCGAAGTGAACTCGCCCATCGGAATCTACGGACGTCTAACCGTTAGTCTCGGCAATCCTCTGTATCCCGGGCTTGTGCCGGTGGCGCTCGCCTCTGCGGTCCACGAAGGACCGGCTGAGATCCTCACAGTGATCGCGGGGTCGGCAATCGAACGCTTCAAGGTAGACATAGTCAAGGTCACGCGGCAGACGCGTCCCACCGGACGAGGTATGGTGATCCGCGTGATCGACCCGCGACTGATCGAACGGACCGGCGGAATAGTGCAGGGCATGAGCGGGTCTCCCATAGTCCAAGACGGCAAGCTGGTCGGGGCTGTAACGCACGTATTCGTGTCAGATCCCACGCGAGGCTACGCTGTCTTCGCCGAGTACATGCTGGACGCCGCCGGCATCTCCCGCTACCAGCCGGAACCGGTGTCTTGGGCCCAACCACGTCAAAAGGCCTATACACGGGCGGATTTGGCAGAACATATTATGTAGCGCCAGAGTAGGAAGCAAGCCTACATCAGTTGTGTATACGCCCTGACGGGGTTGAGAGGTGAGGCCTGTGCCGGAAGCTAAGCCGGAAATGGACTCGTCTGCGATGCTCGCGCTGGAGAGACTGTCTCCGCGCGAGCGAGAAATCATAAAAATGGTAGCCCTCGGGTTGAGCAACCAGAGCATCGGGGAACGCCTGTTCATCAGCGATAAGACGGTCAAGAATTACGTCACATCGATACGCCGAAAGCTGGGTGTTGAGAACCGAATTCAGATCGCTCTTTACGCGATCCGTTGCGGACTGGTGGATCCAGGCATCGTTTAGCAGCAATAGAAGGAAACAGCGCCGGCATGTAGAAGTGGTAATACCATCTTCTCTGCGGAGGCTTTTCCAAATGGTTGAAAGCAGCATAAGTGTTGTGCTGGCAGACGATAATGTGGAGTTCGCGCAGGTGGTCGAGGAGTTCCTTTCCTGTCAGCCCGACATGGTCTTTGCGGGAGCAGCCTACAACGGCAAGGCTGCGATTGAGCTGATTGAGGAAGCTCGGCCGGATGTCGTGATCCTCGATGTTGTGATGCCGCACCTGGATGGTCTGGGAGTCATGGAGCACATTAGGCGGGCGGACCCTCTGCGCCGCCCGCGCGTCTTGGTGATATCGGCGATTGCTATGGGGTCCACTGTATCGAGCCTCTTCAGCACTGGGGCAGACTACTATCTGGCCAAGCCTTTCGACCTTGAGGTGCTGGCCACGAGAATCCGGCAGCTTGCAGCGTTGCCGCTTGATAGGCCCTCAGGCTGCGGCGCGCGCTCTGCCGTGTGTGGCGCCGCCGACAGGGTGCCCGGAGCCGGCGTGGGCATCATCGGCGGCCACGGGATAGAGGCAAGGGCTGGGACTGCGACCGCACCCGCACCTGGGGCTGGACCCGATGCCGGGTTCGGAGGCATAACCAAAATCGACCGCGAAGCTTGTGTCGTCGAACTTGAGGTCAGCAGGGCGCTGCGGGAGATGGGCGTCCCATCGTGCCTTAACGGCTACGTCTACCTGCGCGATGCGATAATGTTCGTCCTGAGCCAAGGGGGCATGCCCGCCAGCATCACGCGGGTTGTGTATCCTTCGGTTGCGGAGAAACACAACACCACAGCATCCAGAGTTGAACGGTCTATGCGGCACGCTATCGAAACTGCCTGGACCCGCGGCGACATCGACACATTAAACGAGGTCTTCGGGCACACCGTTGATGCCGAAAAAGGGCGTCCCACCAACTCCGCTTTCATAGCCCGGATCGCCGACAAGATCCGACTTGACAGGAAGACGGCCAAGTAGCACTGCGTCCGCACAGGACCGCGATCGAATATGCCCCCGGGCACACAGAGCCGCGGCCGCGCGAATGCGAACCGAGCCCGGCGGAATCCTAAATGCATGGACGCTTCAGACGAACGAGGCGGCGATCGAACGGCTACGGTGCGGGGGACCGCTCGGGTGGATCGCAAGACCAAGCGTTTGCTGGAAAGGCTGTCGCCCGGCGAGATCGCCATCATTTCCCACGCCGACATCGACGAGGTGTCTGCGCAAGCGCTTGCGGCGCGGCGCCCGGCAATGGTGATCAACGCCGAGCCGTCCATAACCGGGCGATACCGGTGTACTGGTCCTGCTATTCTCATGGACGCCGGCATACCCCTGCTCGACTGTGTGGGCGACCAAGTGATTGACACGGTTGCCGATGGAGCTATGGTGCAGGTAGATCTGGACCAAGTCTTTGCCGATGATGTGCCGGCGGGAAGCGGGCGCCGTTTTACCCGCGAGCACCTAGCGGAGGCGTATGCGAACGCCGAAGACAATCTCGGGGCCGAGCTTGAGCGATTTGTCTCCAACACCCTCCAATATGCTCTGCAGGAAAAGGACATTATCTTGGGCGCGCTTGACGTGCCCGCCATCAGGACCCGCCTTCGCGGGCGTCACTGCGTGATAGCTGTGAGGGGTTCACGCTATCTGGAGGACCTTGCCGCTCTGGGCGCCTACATCAGGGAAGTCCGGCCCGCGCTGATCGGCGTGGACGGCGGCGCCGATGCTCTGCTCGGTGCGGGATTCGTTCCCGATATGATCATAGGCGACATGGATTCTGTGAGCGATGAGGCACTCCTCTCAGGAGCTGAACTCATCGCTCACGCTTATCCCAACGGCCGATCGCCCGCCTCCGACAGGCTGAACGGCATGGGGCTGGCGCACGGCGTGTTTCCGTGTCCCGGCACAAGTGAGGACATCGCCATGCTCTTGGCATACGAAAAGGGCGCCTCCCTCATTGTGATGCTGGGTTCCCACTCCAACATGCTGGACTTTCTGGATAAGGGCAGGCCCGGAATGGGCAGTACATTCTTGGTTCGGCTGAAAGTCGGGTCTCGGCTGGTCGACGCCAGGGGAGTGAGCCAGCTCTATCGGGGGAAGCTACGAGCAGGGCATGTGGCAGGCATCGCCGTTGCCGCGGCAGTCCCGCTCATAGCCTTGACTCTCTTTTCGCGGCCGCTGGCGGGACTGGCCAGGCTGATCATCATGCGTCTTCGGCTGGCTCTGGGTCTGGTGTGATCTGAACGCCGGCGGGCACGGGAGAACGGAAGGACGCCGAGTGTCGTGATGAGCATCAGGTATCACGTGATATCGTTGGCGGCGGTCATCGTTGCTCTGGGCGTAGGCATTTTGGTAGGGGCGTTGGTAGTGGGCGACCGGGGGATGATGAGGCAGCAGGAATTGCTGATCAACCGCCTGGATGCGGATTTCGAAAGGCTCATGGGCGACAGAGACCAGCTGCTATGCGAGACTGAGGCAGTTCACAGATTTGCGCAGGAGGCAATGCCCCATCTACTGGGCGGTCGGCTTGCAGGCCGGGGGGTGGCAGTGGTTGCTCTGCCCGGAGCTGGCGAGGCAGCCGGCGCTGTTGCGCGGGCGTGCCAAGCAGCCGGGGCGCAGGCAACGTTGATCGAGTTCACCGAGGCCGCACTGACGCGCGCGGGCCCAGGCGAGGCGGAGGTGTGGGCAAAGGCGGTGGCCTCATCCGACCCCGCCCGGATGAAGTGGCTGCATTCCAGCGGGGCGGCGAAGGTGAAGACGGCCGGGACAACCGCTTTCAGCGGGTTGGCGGTAATCGTGATGCCGGGGCTGAGCGCGGCAGGCTCGGAAATCGCACACGCTCTTGTGCGAGAGTCGGGTCGACGCATGATCAGGACCGTTTTGGGGTGGACCTCAGGGGTATCCGAGAGCTGGAGCGCAAACTGGCCGGCGCGCGCCGACTTTGGTCTTGGAGCGAGCGACCAGACGATATCATCGTCGAACGCTCCATCGTATGCTCCCAAGTGGTCGGCGCAGGTGTACGGTGTAGGGCGCATGCCCGGAAACATCGCGGCTGTGCTGGCTTTGGCGGGCGCGGAAGGCACATTCGGGCTGCCGCCTGCGCCCTCGTTTCTGCCCGAACCGCATTCATTGACCGCGGGGGTCGCCGGCGGACGATGAACATTGTGGCGATAGTGCCAGCGCTAAACGAGCAGTTCAGGGTGGGTGCGACCGTTACAGCGCTGGCACGCATTGGGGTTGGGCGCGCTATCGTGGTGGATGATGGGTCGGGCGACTTTACAGGGCAGGCGGCGGCCGCTGCCGGCGCGATTGTGGTTACGCGCGAGCGAAGCGGGGGCAAAGGAGCGGCCATAATCGATGGGTTAGCGAGGGGTAGAGGTATGGTCGGGCCTCGGGGCTGTGTGGTGCTGGCCGATGGCGATCTGGGCGAGAGCGCGGAAGAGATGGCCAAGGTGATAGCGCCCGTGGCAAGCGGGTCGGCGGACATGGCGGTTGCCGGGTTTCCCCCGGCCGCTGGCGGCGGATTTGGTCTGGCGGTGGGCCTTGCGCGTGCCGCAATTCGACGCCTGTGTAGACTGGACTTGAAATGGCCGCTGTCGGGGCAGCGCGCTATGCGGGCAGACCTGCTCTTTGGCATGCTTGATGAGGGACTTGTGCTTGAACGCGGGTTCGGCTTTGAGGTCGGCCTGACCATCGACTGGCTCAGGTCCGGGAACTCGCTGATCGAGGTGCCCACTCACATGACGCACCGGGCAACGCGTCGAGATATCGCGGGCTTTGCCCACCGGGGCAGACAGTTCGGGGCAGTGGCGCGGGCGCTCGTCGCGCGGCTGTAGCAGTTGAACATGGGCAACGGACCCGGAATGATCCTGGACGGCCTGTTTGGCGCGCTGGCGGGAGCGGCGATTACGCGGGTGTGCGCGCCGCGCGTCATGGACATGCTTCTTCAGACAGTGGGCCCTGTGGCCAATTACCGGGGACGACCAACTGCGTTCCCCGCCGGCCTCGCTCTGGTTTTGGGAGCGACCGCCGGTTCGGCGACTGCATTGGCTGTGCGCCTTGGGGACGGGATGTGTCTGGAGTGGGCGGCACATGCCGCGTGTCTTGTACTCATTCTCGGCTTCGGGCTTGCGGGATTCACGGACGATATTCTTGGAGGCCGCCAATACTCGGGCTTCTGCGGCCATCTGGGCGCGGCGCGCAGGGGCATTCTCACCACCGGGGCGCTGAAGATAGTCATGGGGACCGTTCTGTCAGTGGCTGCGGTCATGCTGAGGAGGGCCGGAACATGGCATTGCACCGCGCCTGCCGCAAGCGCCGGGAACGCCCTCTCAGGCGCCGGCCCGCTGTTCTTAGCTGAGCTGCTTTTGGATTCCGCTTTGGTGGCTGCAACCGCCAATCTGATCAATCTGCTCGACCGGCGTCCGGGTCGAGCCATTAAAGGGTTCGCGCTGGGCGCCATGGCAGCCTCGATCGGCATATGGCTTACACGCGGCCCAGACGAGCTGCCTTACGCGTTGTCGCCGGCCGCCGGCATGCTCGGGGCGGCGGCGGCCTTTATCCGGCGCGACCTAGGAGAACAGGCCATGCTGGGCGATGCAGGGTCCAACCCCCTTGGCGCGATACTCGGCTTCACCTTTCTCTCCATTGCGCCTGCGCCGCGTATCATGCTGCTCGCGCTGATTGCGTGGCTCACTCTCGCATCTGAGCGCATCTCCTTCAGCGATGTCATCGAGTCCAATCGGGTGTTGCGCTTCCTTGACAGGTTGGGGCGGAGCGACTGGTAGAGAGGGGCGGACCACGGCCGCTGCATCCGGGCAGAGCCTCGAAGCTTTCTCACACTTTGCGGCCTGTTTCGGGCTTACTGTAGGAGGAAGTGTCGAGGGCCGCGTAGAAAGTTTTCAGCATGAAGCTCGTGACATCCTGTAGCTACATTCCCCTTGAGGTCGCCTTGGCATGTGGATTACCTGTGAAGAGGCTAGTCCCGTGCTTGCCCACGTCCCAAGGCGGTCCGATGGACGCTTCCGACGTAGACCGCTCTTTGGACCCCGCAGGACTTCTGCCGCGCGACTTCTGCCCGTACGCGCGGGCGTTCGTGCGTTCGTTCCCTCCCAGGCAGGTTGTGGCCATCGCCGGTTCGTGCGATGCGATGCGCAGAGCGTATGACACCCTGTCCTACTGGAAGATCGCCGATAGAGTGTGCTTTGTGGACGTCCCGCGAACGACTGACCCGGGCGCCGTGGGCTATTACGCCGGCGAACTACAGCGGCTGGCGAGCGCGTTGAGGGAGATGGGAACGGAGGCCGCGACCGAGGACGGTTGCTCCCGCGCGCCTTCAGAGGAAGACAGTCTGCAGGGCGAAGACCGTCTCTGGCTTGCGATACAGCTGATGGACGCGATAAGGCGAGCGATGGCGCAACCGATTGAGGCGATGCGCGCCGGACGAATGCGCGCCTCTGGCGTTGTCCGATTGGCGTTGGAGATCAACCGGATCCTGGGCGCCGCGGGAGGAGACTTTACTCCCGAAAGGGCGAGGGACCTGGCGTGCGCAGTCGAGGAAGCCATCGCTCGCGACTGCCGCGACCAGTGTGACCAGCGCGATGGGCGCGACCGGCGCCGGCGAAACCAGCGGGATGAGTCTGCCCGGCGCGCGCGCGTGCCGGTGGGAGTATCAGGAACGTGCCTGCTCGATCTGACGCTCCTTGAATCGCTCGAAGACGCCGGTTGCGATGTAGTTTTCGTGGAATCGTGCTCACTGTCGCGTTCATTCGATTTCCGTGTAGGCGATGCCCGCGAATCTTCAGGCGACCCCTTTCTGGCGCTGGCGCGCGCCTACTTGGCCAAGCCGCCGTGTCCGCGCATGTATGTCGGCGCCGCCAGGGCTGAATACCTGACGGCGCAGGCGCTAGGGTCAGGGGCGCGAGGGATTGTGTACTTCGCGCCCAAGTTCTGCGATATAGCCTATTATGACTTTCCCGAGGCCAGGGCGGCTCTGCGGGGAGCGGGCATTCCCGCGCTGCTTGTGGAGGGCGAGTTCGGCGCAGGCGCGATGGGGCAAGTTGTCACCAGGGTCACCGCCTTTCGCGAGATGCTTGAAGGTAGGTGAGCGCGGCGCGCGTGAGGTCCGTAAACAGGAAGGCGGTGCATTGGAAGATACATCGCCAACAACTCACACGGGCAAACGGGAGAAGGGTGGAGAGGCACGTTGCTTAAGCTGCGCGGAGTGGGGGATGCGCCCGAGCTGTCGCGCATTTCGAAGGCGTTCCGCGCCTACGCGAATCGTCCTTGGGCATACTGGATAGCCCAGCGCGTGGTGGACTGGATGGAGCTTCGCAGCCACAAGCCCTACCAGATCAGCGCCGTCCGCTGTATTATGCACGATTTCCGCGCGGGTTACGCCAGCTTCGGCAAGGTGCCATGCATATACACGAGCGCGTTCGTCCCGACCGAGTTAGTGTACGGGCTTGGGGCTGTGCCGTTCCTGCCAGAGGCGGGCGCGGGCTATGCCGCGGCTTTCGGATTTGCCTCCGACAGTCTTGCTGCCAGCGAGTCCCGGTGGTACTCGGCGGACCTGTGCAGTTTTCATAGAGCCAGCATCGGCGCCTACGCTCTCGGGTTGACTCCGAAGCCGTGCGCCGTGATAGTCTCATCTCATCTGTGCGATGGCGGCAAGAAGTCCTTGCAACAGATGGCGCAGGATGCGGGATGCCCGTTTTACATTCTCGATGTTCCCTACGATGAGTCGGATCGGGGTGAACGTTGGTTGGCCGCGCAAGTGGAAGCGGTGGCGGACGATCTGCTGGCCCGGACGCCGATACTGTCTGCTGAACACATGCCCGGCGCAGTGAAGGCCTCCAACGAGGCAATGGAGATGTATCGGGAGGTGTGCGCCGCGCGGCGTCATTCGCCTGCGCCGTGGCGGGGCGCTGAGGCCCTGAACTACGTGGCGCTGTTCATGTGGGCATGGGGCAGTCCGTGGCTTGTCCGGTTCTACAGCGACCTCGCCCGGCACATCGCGGAAGTCGTGGAGCGCGGGGAGTATCCAGTGGCGAATGAGCGCCATCGGCTGTTGTGGCTCAACCTGAGGCCTTACTACAGAACGAGCTTGCTGGACTACATCGAGAAGGAGTGCGGCGCATCGATTGCATTTGAGGAATACTCCTGGCCTTACTGGGATGGCCTCGACGAGCGAAACCCCTACCGGAGCATTGCGCGCAAGATGATCTCGCATTTCGGATGGGGGCCGATCCAGCGCCGGCTGGCGGCTGTGGATCGTATGATCGACGACTACTCCATCGATGGGGTTGTGCAGTTTGCACAGTGGGGATGTAGGCAGTCCAACGGGGGAGCGGCCATACTCGGGGCGCATCTGGCAAAAAGGGGTATTCCTTTTCTCAACTTGAGCGGCGATGGAGTCGACATCGGAAACAGCGGAGAGGCGCAGGCAGTGACGAGGCTGGGCGCCTTCGTAGAGCTGTTGGATGCGCGAGCGGCCGCAAGGCCGTAGAGCGTGGGAAAGCGAGGTAGGGCGATTGCGCAATGGGACCGGAATACACAGTGCAGGTGTGGATGTGGGGTCAACGACAACCAAGGCCGTAGTGTGCAAAGATGGGCGTCTTGTTGCGCGTTGGGCGATGCCCACCGGCGTCGATCAGCGCTGCACAGCGCAGGAATGCCTGGACCTGGCCTTGTCGGTTCTTCCGGATCGGCCGCGCGTTGGGTACCTGGTGGCCACCGGCTACGGCAGATCTCAGGTCGAGGGCGCTCAGCGGGTGGTAACTGAGATCACCTGCCATGCCAGGGGCGCGCGGACACTGGCCGAGTCGGCTCGCCTGGTAGTGGACATCGGAGGACAGGATTCCAAGGTGATTCGCCTGGACGATGACGGGATGGTGGCCGACTTCGTCATGAACGACAAGTGCGCTGCCGGGACAGGTCGATTCCTGGAGGTCATGTCGGATCGGCTCGGGGTATCGCTGGACGACTTCGGCAGCATGTGGCGGCGCGCGCGCGAACCTGCCCGTATCTCGTCAACGTGTACCGTGTTTGCCGAGTCGGAAGTAGTGAGCCTCCTGTCGCAGGGAGTGGGTTTGGAACCCATAATCCGCGGACTGTGCGATGCGGTCGCCGACCGTCTGGCGGGAATGGTGCGACGTATGGGATTGGTGCACGATGTGGTGATGACCGGCGGGGTCAGCCAGAATGAGGGCGTGCGGCTGTCGCTTGAGCGGAAGCTGGGTACAAAGGCGATTGTTCCTGATATATCGCAGTTCGCCGGGGCTTTCGGCGCGGCTGTGATCGCGTGGGAATCGCTGAGGAAGTGTGAAGATGTGGAGACGAATGCCGCTGCGAATGGTCTGCGCGTGTGTGCTGGCGGGGACTGACCAGGAACGATGACAGGACACAGGATAACGCGGGATGGTGGATGAGCTATGAGTGATGCGAACAGACGAAATGCCGCGGCATGCGAATGCGGCAAGCCCATTACCGAATTGATCGAAGAAGGCTTCGAGACGTTGGTCGATGGCTACATTGTGTGCAGCGTATGCGGACGGCGAATGGATCTGGGCGATGAATCCGGAGGGGTTCTGGGCGAAGTGCTCAGCGCTGCCCTGGACGATTTTCAGGACGGCATCAAGAAGATTGTCGACGATTTCAGGCCGGATCCCGACAGAGCCGGGCGCGATTGCGCCTGCCACGGAGGGTGTGAAAGCGCAGACGTGCTGCGCTGATCTCATGCCTCCGGCGGCCGGTCTTGATCGGGCCGGTCCTCCTGAGCCTTGTCGAGCAACCGCCGCAGCAGGCTCTGAACGCGATCTCGGGCAGCTTCCGTCTCCGACTGGCTGACCTCGATGGCTACTTTGAGTATGTCGCCTTCATTGCACTCCGGGGGCAGGTCGACTAGGGGCCAGAGAATGGCGCGTTCCTCGTCCGGTCGTACCAGCAGCACTGCTGTACCCTCTTCGATGCGGTCGATGGTCAGGAGCAGCTCCATACAACACACCTCTCTTCAGTCTGTCGCGTCTGGCTCATTGCGTCTCACCCTCTGCGGCCGCTTCTTACGGCTGACAGACTCTACACGGGCGGTAGCCTGCGTTTTCTGCCTGAAGACGACTGCCAAACACCACGGTCCGAGTGGGGTCGATTCTTTGGGCGTTGTCGCACCAGGGGAAATGGAACACATTCGACGCGGAGCTTCCGAGATAGCCGGCTCCGCGTCTCTGCATGGTCGCAGACCATATCCCGCGGTTGCCCGTTAGCCTCACTGTTACTTCGCCGTGTAGGTCCGTTCTGTAGGTGAGCGCCTGGTTGAGAATGAGCCTGGCCAGAGTCTCTTTGTGCGGGTGGCCGTAGCTGTTGCCGGCGCCGCACTGTATCACAGCCACACGCGGCTTAACTTGGCGCAGAAATTCCGGGATGGTGGACCGGCGCGAACCGTGATGAGCCGCCTTCAGCAGCACGATGCGGCTGAGCACGCGCTGTTCCGCCAGATACTGCTCTACGTCTGGGCCGATATCGCCGGTCAAGAGCGCAGACGATTCGCCATAGTCGATGCGCAATACGACAGATGCATCGTTGACGTCCTCGGCGAGAGCGCCGGCAGGCCAGAGAATCCTCACAGTGGCAATGCCCAGCCGGAACCAGTCGTTGGCCCGCCCCAGCGAGAACGGGATGCCCTTTTGGTCGATTGCCGTTAAGTATCTTTCGTAAGCGGCTGAGGTGTGAACCTTTCCCGAATCGACAACGCGCCCTACCGGGACGGCGTCAAGCACGTCCACCAGGCCGCCGATATGGTCTTCATGGGGATGCGTCGACACCACAACGTCAAGGCGTTCTACGCCTAGCTCGGCTAGGCGAGCCACAACGCCCGGGCCGGCGGCGCAGGTTCCTCCATCGACCAGCATGTGATGGCCATCGGACGTGCTTACCAGTATGGCATCGCCTTGCCCGACATCGAGGAACACAAACGAAACCGCGCCCTCCGCGTTGGCGTTCGCGTCCCGGCCCCCGCCCCCGCCCGTCCCTGCTCCTTCGCCTGCCGCGAAACTTGCGAAGACGAACATGCATGCGATGCACATGGTGAGCGCCACCAGAGCCAGGCGCAACCGCAGACGCAGAGCCTGGCGTGGCGACAGACCCGACAATACCGGGCTGATGGGCGCGCGTTTGATTGGATCTCGTTTGATCGTTTTCATACATGGAGTATTCTGCGGCGGGCATCGCGAGTCCTGCAGAGTGGGCGTTCGGACGCCGGCGGCGAAACTCTCGTTTTCGGGGCCGAAATCGCATGGGGCGGGCGCGCGGATGGAGGTAGAAATGGAAGTAGAGAAGGTTGGCTATGCCGTGGCATAGCCCTCCTTTCTTCCCTTCGTCGTTCGACTTCGGGTCACGGTGCCAAATCGGATGCGGCTGGGGCGCGGGCTGTGGGGACAGGGCTGGTGCGCTGGACGTGGGCACGGGAATGGGCTGTTGCTCTGGCTGCCGAAACCGATGGATGGTAATATGTACACAAAGTGCTGCGGACACAACCGGAGTGCGCGGGGCGGGCCCAGGCTGGAGCCGGTGGCGGGGTGGGCCCGGAGGGGAAGGAGTCGCGGGCGGTGGGTGTGGGCGGAGTGTGGCGAGGGTGTCTGAGCGGGGGCGAGGCTGGCATTGCTGGAGAGGGCAGGTCAGATGCCGAGGATAAGGGTTTGGGCGCGGGGTATGGGGCGGACAACGGTTTCAGCAAGGGCGTAGGCTAGGATAAGGCCTGAGCGGGGATCGCGGCCGCGGCCGAGGGCGAGGGCGAGGTGTGGCGAGGTTGGAGGGAGATGCGCACTACTGGCGGGGTGAGGCGTATGAGGCGCTAGCTGCTGCTGAGGTCATGCTGGATAACTGTCGATACCTGGAGTGCGGTTTCTTTTGTCATCTGGCGATGGAGAAAATGCTCAAGGCCCTGGTTGCCCAGCGAACGCGCCGTACGCCTCCGCGGATGCATGGTCTGTGGCGCCTGGCTGAAATGGCTAAGGTTGAGGATGACTTCACTGCGGCGCAGGTGGATACGGTTGCTGATCTCTCTGTGTTTCAAGTGGAGGGACGTTATCCCACTGACAGGAAGGCGCTGCTTGACGCCAACCCTCCGGAGAGGTTCAAGGATCTGTACGACAGAACAAAGGAGGTGCTGTCATGCCTGAACTCTCACCTGAAGTAGCTGAGGCGGTAGGCACCTTCATTCGGGAGCTGCAGACCAGAATCCCTGTCGATCGGGTGATTCTGTTCGGGTCCTATGCCCACGGCGAAGCCGTTGACGAGAGCGATATCGACATCGCGGTGGTGTCGTCGGCCTTCGGCGGCAATGCCTGGGATGATAGGCGCCTTCTATTTGATACGCTCATTGCGGCGCGACTGGATTCGCGTCTGGAACCACATCCGCTTTCGATTCGCGATTACGAAAGGCCTTCTAGCTGGGTGAGAACCGAGATACTCGACAAGGGGATCGTTGTGTTCGCAACAGATGGCTATCCCGTGGAGTAGCGGGCGAGCGGAAGTTGGGCCGATGTATCACTGTATCACTGCCAAAGGAAAGGCCCCGCGGCGGCGGGGCCCACATGTTGTTCTCCTTGTCTTCTTTCTTGCGCAATCCCGTTCGGTACGCCGTTTATCCGCTTCATCCTTTGTAGGGGAAATTGCGAATAAGCACTATCGGTGTTCCGGCATCGGCTGAACCTGCGGCCAGGTCGGCCATGGTGGCCAGAATGCCGGTGATTCTGCGCGGAGTGGTGCCCAGATTGTCGCGGGACGGGGCCCGCGTGGCGATCTCGTCGGCGATCTTCTTGGCGATCTCTTCGCGCGAAGAACCCTGTCTGAACATGGTCTCGACGAGCAGTTTGAGTTTCGTCCCCTGCCGGAGCGATGCTTTTCGCAGGCCGGCGCTGCAACCTATGGACGGGTATGGGTCTGCAAGCTCGTAGATACCTGTGTCGGGATCTTTGTAGGCGCCATCGCCGAAGATCAGGACCTCGATGTCCTTGCCCGTTGCCTCCATGACCCGATCCTTGATGGTATCGCACACATCGTCAGCATTGTCGGGCAGTAGTTTCAGCACCCCGGCTTCGAGGTCCGACACATTGGATCCGATCACTCCCCACGGCGCGGGGCCGATGTCTTTCACTGTCAGCATCGGCGTCTTGGTGCCGAAGGAGAGGAAGAGGTTCTTCAATGATTCACGTTCGTGCACTGCGCCGATGATTATCCCATCGATATGGCCGTAGTTGAACACCGCCAACGGATTGTTGGTGTAGAGTATTTCGCATTTTGCGCCTTCGGCCTCGATGGCCTTGGCGTACATGCGCGCGTAGTCGATTCCGGTGATGGGATGAGGGAAGACCCTGTCGGCGATTTCTCCTAGCGTAATCACGTCCCGCGCATCATACAGAGCTAGCCTGTCGCTGTACGGGTAGACGTGCGGTTTGGCCGTTCCCTCCAGGAACTCGGCAGCGTCCACGATCGCGATCTCCCGGGTCTGCAGGTCCACAGCGGCGACGAGAGCCGCATCGGCCTCGCTGTCGTGGGCTATTCGGAGGACCTTTTCCGCTGTCGCCGGCATGTCTTCAAAAGTGACCTCCACAACAACGTGCCGATCCTGCGGGTCGTGCAGGGTTATGTCGGCAATGCCCTTTCCGGTGATCTTGCGTATGGCCGTCACGGTGAACCCCAGCTCCTGAAACTTCAGGGCAGCTAGAATCTCCCTTATCAGTACGTTCATCTGAGGAGTATTTCCTCGCACCTCAAGTAGGCTTCCGAGAGTTCTCTTCAGACGAAACCGGCTGCTGGCAAAGTCTTCATCCATTACCTGGTTGCCCACTTCATCGTAAGGCACGCTCAGCTGGACGACGACTTTCCCGCGCCGGACGGCTCGGGCAATCGCCGACAGGACCAGCGCAAAGCGGTTTCGGCTCACGATGGGACTTATCACCGCCAAAGTGTCCTCTTCGTCCACGGACAGCTTGGACCTGAGGTCGTCCACCAGCTCGTCCACGGTCACGTAGCGGTTTTGCGACCGAGCGACAACAGCCTCTGTGACGCACACTATATCGCCGTCTTGGACAGTCTGCTTAACAGTGTCGAGCGTAATCTCTACTATGTCGTCGGTTGGCATGATCAAGCCGGTCTTCAGTCCAACCAGAGCGACTCCTGCATGCTGAGGTAGGTCGAAACTCACGGGACTCACTTCCCTTCAGTGGGGCTTGTGTGCACACAACAACCTTGATTATCGCACATGCGCACGTGGACCGCAACCCAGGAATTGACACCCAGGGCCCGGCATCCAGGGACGGATCAGGAATTGACCGGACGCTGTCGGGGAACTACCTGAACGCTACCGAGATCTGCCCGCATTATCCATCGTCAGCTTCGCCATCGGCGCTTCAGCGTGCGGCCTCATCGGCGTGGTTGCGCGCAGACAGCTTGTCGATTCTCCGGTAGATCGTGCTCCTCGACACACCCAGCTCTCGGGCCACGCGGCTGATGTTGCCTCCATACTTCTGCAAGAGCGCCATCATATGCTCCTGCTCGCGATGCTCGAGCATTCGGCGCATGCGGCGCCTTTCGCCATCGAAATCCGTGATTCTCATTGCGTGCCTGGGCATCGGCCCGCTTGCCGACCCGCCTACGGAAACAACGGCGGGAGACACGGCAGACGCGACCGGCGCTGCGGCCGCGCCTTGTGCGCCGGGGTAAGGGCTCAGGATCTCCTCCGGCAGATGCTGCAGCCCGATTCTGCCATCGGTTGCGATGTTGACCATTCGCTCAACTACATTCTGAAGCTCGCGTACGTTGCCGGGCCAGTCGTAGCTCGTCAGGCACTCCATCACGCGCGGGTCTACCTCGCGCACTTCCCAACCGAATCGGCTGCCCGCCTTGGACAGGAAGAAGTCGAACAGCGGCGGTATGTCGTCCGGGCGTTCGCGAAGCGGAGGAAGCTGAATCTGGATAACGTTCAGCCTGTAGTAGAGATCCTGCCTGAAACTGCCCCTGGCCACCGCTTGTAGCAGGTCTTTGTTGGTGGCGCTTATCACACGCACGTCCATCTGGGTGACGGCGCTGCCGCCGATCCGGATAACTCGTTTGTCCTGCAGGACTCGATGCAGAGCTACCTGCTGCTCCAGGGGCATGTCGCCGATCTCGTCAAGGAACAAAGTCCCGCCGGAAGCCAGCTCGAACTTACCCGGCCTTCCACCGCGCGCCGCGCCTGTGAAGGCCCCCTCCTCATACCCGAACAGCTCGCTTCCGACGAGCTCGCGGGGGATGGCGCCGCAGTTGACCGGGACGAACGGCCCGTCAGCGCGGCGACTTCGGTTATGTATCGCCTGAGCGATCATCTCCTTGCCGGTGCCGCTCTCTCCGCATATGAGGACGTTGCTGTCGCTTTGAGACGCAATGGAAGCCAGTTCCACCGCCCGGCGTAGCTTCTCTTCTTTCCCCAAGATGTCTTCGAACCTGAAGGTGGCGTAGGACCCACTGTACCTGCTGATCAGCCTGGTTATCCTCTTTGACGGGTTGATTGAAATCACTCCGCCGCTGATGTTGCCTTCATCGTCGCGGATCGGCTTGGCGGCTACCAGGCAATGCACAGGCCCGCCTCGGGTTTTCAGGGTCATCTCGACATCGTCGAAGGGTTTACCGATCCCCAGCATCTGCGTGAAGTAGTGAGGCCGATTCACCAGTTCGTAGATGGGCCTGGAGTAGGGTGTGCCGGGCTCGACTGTGCCAATCGGCGTGCCCAAAATCCCCTCGGCTACTGGGTTTGCGCGCTGCGCAACGCCGCGGTCGTCGACAAGCAATATGCCGTCCGATGTGATCTGGAACATCTTGTTGAGGTTATCGTTGAGCAGCGTGAGCTGGCGCATCTTGGCATTGGTGCGCATCTGTGCCCGGACGGCCTCGGCTGCCGCTACGACCATTCCCAGCGTATGGGCGTGTGTGCGGGTGGAGGGACCGGACATCTGCAACGCCCCGACTATGCGGCTGTCTTCGCCGAGGATGGGAGCGGCAGAGCATGTCCAGGTATGGAAGCGCTCGCAGTAATGCTCGTAACCTGAAATCTGCAGCGGGTTCGCAGATGCCAGCGCAGTGCCGATACCGTTGGTCCCCACGTGGTGTTCGGCCCAGCTCGACCCGGGCACGAGGTTCACGAGGGCGGCGCGTTCTAGGGCGTCCTTGTCGCCAAGCACCTCCATGGCCCGGCCCTGCTCGTCCGCCAAAATCACGATGAAGCCGGACCCCGCCACGAAGCCGTACAGGCTGGACATGAAAGGTCGTGCTACCTCGATCAAGTCGCGGTGGCTTTCACGCAGCGCATCCACGGCGTCCTGGTCCATCGAAAGACGACCCAGGGCATCCCGCGGGTCCACTAGAGCTTCCTTTGATCTTCTCCAGGAGGCGGCAACCACAGGGCGGAGTGCCGATGAGTCGACATCGCCTGTATCGACGAAGTTGCGCCATGCCTCAGCAATGCGCGGTTGACGCGTTAGCTCAGAAGTCATGGAAAGTCGCCTTCCTTTCGACTTGACAATCAGATTGCGGCTTGTGGCCTTGCGCCAGAGCGATGTGGAGGCGATTGTCACCAATAGTGTAACACATGTGTAGCATAAGTGTCCCGTTGAACCAACGCCGATGTGACAGTGGCGGTACAGGTGAGAGTGGAGCGAACTCAGTGTACGGCATGAAATTCCGGTTATGGCTTGGCCTGGGGTTTGGCATGTTGTTGCAGTGCAGGGCGCATGAGATTGGCACGATACTTGCGTAACCACATAGTCACCGGGCCGAAGGGCCCAAGCGCCCAGGAGCAGCCCATCAATTCGAAAGGGAGGATCTAGCCATGCAAAAGCCTATGGACAGGAACTACAAGCTGTTCATCGACGGAAAATGGGTAGACGGTAAGGAGGGCAAGACGTTCGACTCGTATTGCCCGGCCAACGGGGAGTTGCTCTCCACGTGTGCGGAAGCGGGCAAGGAAGACGTGGACCTAGCCGTTCAGGCGGCGTGGAAGGCCTTTGAGACCTGGAAGAACACGAGTCCTGTGGAGAGGGCCGCGATCCTGCTGAAGATCGCCGATCTCATCGATTCCAACGCGGAGAAACTGGCTATGGTTGAGACCATGGACAACGGCAAGCCCATCCGCGAGACGATGGCGATCGACGTGCCTTTGGCATCCGATCACTTCCGCTACTTCGCCGGCGCCATTCGGGCCGAGGAAGGCACAGCGGTGATGATTGACAAGGATCACTTGAGCATCATCCTGACCGAGCCCATCGGGGTAGTGGGCCAGATAGTCCCTTGGAATTTCCCGTTCCTGATGGCGGCCTGGAAGATCGCGCCCGCGCTTGCGGCAGGCTGCACCGTGGTGATCAAGCCGTCTTCGACAACGCCTCTGGCCACGCTGGAATTCGCGAAACTGCTTCAGGAAGTAGTCCCGCCGGGAGTCGTCAACGTGATCACCGGACGCGGTTCCACCACGGGCGGGTACATGCTGAGTCACCCGGGCTTCAGGAAGTTGGCGTTCACCGGTTCGACTGAAGTCGGATACAGCATCGCACGAGCCGCAGCCGATAAGCTCATTCCTGCAACTCTCGAGCTCGGCGGCAAGTCGGCCAACATCTACTTCCCCGACTGTCAGTGGGATAGGGCCCTCGAAGGAGTGCAGCTGGGCATCTTGTTCAATCAGGGCCAGGTGTGCTGTGCGGGCTCGCGCGTTTTTGTGCATGAAGACATTTACGACAAGTTCCTCGCTGAGTGCGTAGCTGCGTTCAACAACATAAAGGTGGGCCTGCCCTGGGAGAAGGATACGGTCATGGGTTCGCAGATCAACGAGACTCAGCTCAAGAAGATTCTGTCTTACGTCGAGATCGGCAAGAAGGAAGGCGCTCGTGTGGCCTGCGGCGGCGAAAGGGCCGTTGAGGGCGCGTTGGCCAAGGGGGCTTTCATGAAACCCACCATTCTTGCCGATGTCACTAACAACATGAGAGTGGCGCAGGAGGAGATATTCGGGCCTGTGGCGTGCTTCCTCAGGTTCCGCGATGAGGACGAGGTCATCAAGATGGCCAACGACAACGAGTATGGACTGGGCGGAGCTGTGTGGACGCGCGACATCAATCGGGCGCTTCGTGTTGCCAGAGGGATCGAGACCGGGCGGATGTGGATCAACGACTACAACAACCTGCCTGCCCACGCTCCGTTCGGCGGATACAAGAAGTCCGGCATAGGCAGGGAGACGCACAAGATGATGCTGGCTCACTACACGCAGAAGAAGAACATTTTCATCAGCATGTCGGAGACCAAGGCGGGGTTGTACTAGTCTCAAACGCCAGACCCGCGTGAGCTTGAGCATGAGCTCGCGCTTGCGCATATGCGCGATCTCGCGCGCGGAATTCGCATTCAGATTCGGATAGACAGGCTGGTCCGGCGGTCTTGCCCGTTTCGCTTCGATGCGCAGGCGGACGAGGTTGCCGGGCCGGCGTCTTTCTAGAGCTTGCTGAAGTCATCCACCCACGCCAGCGAATTGGCGTAGGCATCCGCAAGAAGAGCCTGGTGTATTCGGAGATTGGGCACCACGTTTTCTACCTGGTCCCATTCCGCGCTCTCGTATGCCGCCACCAACTGCAGCACGGGCAGAAACGGGCTGGGTTCGCCGAGCAGCGCCGCGCGCGTATCTTGTGTGAGCGGGAGTAGATCTACCACTTCGCTCATGGGACGGTCGAGCAGCGAGTCCATGAGGGACAGCAGTCCGGTGAGGAAGAGCTCAGACGCTCGGTCCGACAGACCTGCCGGCGCAGCAAGAAGCTCGGCCATTCGCGCGCGAACGATGGAGGCATCCGCTAGAGCTCTGGGTTTCTCTCCGGGAAGTCCGGTCACGGTGAGCACTGAGATCCACCGGCGAACTTCGGTGATCCCCATGAGGACGAGGGCGTGCTTGATTGACGTCACGCGGCTGCGAAGCCCGAAAGCAGCTGAGTTCACCACGCGCAGCAACCGGTACGACAGCGACACATCGCGCGAGATGATGGAAGCCAGCGCATCGAAATCGGGTACCGGCTCGTGCGCCTTGCGCAGCAGCTGGAAACTGGCGAGAGCATCAGGAGAGATATCGGCGGCCTTCGTGACTTCGGGATGACTGAGGAAATTGCCCTGGAATAGGCGATATCCCTGCCGTATGGCCATTTGAAACTCGCCGCGAGTTTCGACCTTCTCAGCTAGGAACACAGCGCCCGACCTCGTAGCAGTCGTACGGGGGATCAGCGCGCGCTGCGCCCGCGATGCCGAAAGAAAGTCGACCTTGATGATATCGGCGAGCTTGAGGAATGGTTCGAGCTGCGGTTGGCCTACGTAGTCATCGAGGGCAATTTGGAAACCCTGCTCCCTGAGGCGCGTGAGGGCATCGAGAACCTCGGGACTGGGCGCGGCCATCTCCAGCACTTCCACCACTACAGTATCGGGGGGAAACAGGGCGGGAACCCCGTCTTCGATCAGCCTCTGGGTGAAGTTGACGTACACTGGTTTTCCACTGCTCAGCTTGTCCATGCCAATCGCGATGAATGAGTTGACCAGAAGCGCCATGGATGCGTAGTCCAGATCCCCACACGAGAACGCATCCTCCAGGCTCGAACGAAACAGGAGTTCGTGGGCCACAATGTTGAGGTTCTTGTCGTATATGGGCTGTCGGGCAACGTATACATCCATGAATAACCATCCCCCCCACCTATCGTCTGTTGAATTCATCGCATTCTGTGATAATCCTTCTGTAACCTCCTCCAAGATCACACACATCTTGTCGGACGTGCGCCGGCGGGCGCCTATGAACCGCCCGCGGGGGTAGGGCCGGGAAGGCAGAGCTTGCAGGCTGTCCGGGTGGAGTTGAACGAGACGCGCGATTCATATAGTATTGAATCGGCTGCAAGACTAGGTTAATGAAGGGGGTGTCGTCGATGCCCTATTGCCCTGAGTGCGGAGGGGAGTTCGACGGTGGCGCCAGGTTCTGCAGCGGATGCGGAGCGCAGCTGCAGAAGGTGAGCGACTCGGGTCAAGCATCATCAGAGTCGGGGACCCGGGCCCGGAGGGCACGGCGGGCTCAAGATGCGGAGGTGACGCTCTGGGAAGGAAAGCCGTACATGAAGGAGCTGACGAGGAACATCAAGTATACCCTGACAAGTCAGCGCCTGATTATTCAGTCAGGCCTTCTCGGCCGGAGGCAAGAGCAGATCGACTTAGGGCGGGTCAAGGACATCTGTCTTACGCAGGGTGTGTCGGACCGAATGATTGGGATAGGGCAGATCGAGGTGCTTTCGACCGATCCATCGACGCCGTCCTTTCGGCTGATGGGCGTCAAGGATCCAGATCACGTGCGCGACTTGATCTGGAGCGCCGTCAATGGGCGCCGCGAGGCCCTCGGCATACGCTGGCGCGAGATGCTTTGATGAACCCTCAGCCATCGGGACTCATCTGGTCCGGGCGAACTCGTCGCACGTTATTCCCATGATTATCTCGTCCCAGTATCGGTTCGCGTAGAACCGCTGCTCCCTGATGCGGCCTTCCTCTATGAACCCGCATCTCCGGTAACACCTGCGGCCTCGCTCGTTGTACTCGAACACCCGCAGGTTCACCTTGTGCATGTTCAGAAAGCCGAAGGCGAAGTCCAGGGCAAGCCGTATGGCTTCCGTGCCCAGTCCCTTGCCGAGCAGGTCTTCGCGGCCGATCACTATTCCGAGTTCCGCGTGGCGATCGCGCCAGCTTATCCCGTGGAGACCCACGGCGCCTATGTACTCCAGGTTGGGGTCGTTACGCAAAGCGATGACGAAAATCCCCTCGTTGGGCGCGCCTTTCTTGGTCAACTGCCGCTCCACGAAGGCAATCGTCTCTTCCAGCGATTGCGGAAACACCAGGAATCCGAGGTGCTTCGTGATTTCCTCGTCGCCGACCCATCTGTGTATGGGTCCCGCATCCTCCCTGCGGAATTCGCGCAATACCACCCGGTCGCCGTAGATCACTGATATCGCCTCACTATCTCTGAATAATGGGACCATCATACCATATCGCGCCGGAGGAACGGAAGATGGTCGGCGCTGCCGCAGGAGTTCCGCATATGCGTTTTGACCTGGAACGATATGTAGCGTCTGCATCCCCACTAGCATCTGCCTTGCCAGTTCCCTCAGCGTTATGTGGTATGTCGATCCCTCAACCTTGATGACTTCGCCCCGGCACGTTGTAGTCTTGGTCTCAACGACCTTGAGGCATCGTAGCGGGCAATCAACGCCATCCCAGCTTGTAAAGCCCTCTTCATCCCAAGCTCTTACCGAGGAAGTCACCCCATGGTTGTTGGGGATAGGTTCGCCCTTCGGAGTCATCCCGCTCAGCTCTACGTCTGGAGGACGACCGGCCACGAGCCCGTCCATGTCGCGCACCAGGTCGTAGTAGTCCTGTTTCAGCTTTATGACAACCCATCTGCCCAGTTCGTTCACTGCGCTTATAAACGGCGCCTGAGCATAGAGGGCATTCACGCACAGCATATCGCAGTATCGCCAGTTGCGATGTTCCACTTTGCCCCAAAGCCGAATCGCCGCCGTAGCCGCGCCCTCCCCGGGTTTGGTGCGCTCCATGTCCAGGATCAGACGGGGATAAGAGCCGATGTGCGATAACGCCGCCGCGCGTTCGCTTGGACCAGTTGAGCGCTTCGGCGGTCGGGCTCTGGGTGCAAAAGGGCTCGGTGCCGTCTAGCGCGGTAACCCGCTATCCGCAGATAGTCCCACACACGTGAACCTTGTTCCGCCCGGCCGTTTGGATCATGTCACCGCAATAAGATCTGAACTCGCCGCAATCGGCGCCCGCCGCCCAGCGTCCCAAGGTGTCGGCGCTAGGTTTCTTCCGGGTATGCATAAACCTGTCGAGCTCGCCGCTCTTCCCCATGCGCTCGATCCGCTACAGACTGCCCACTCTAGCTGCAATGGAGGCGAGAAGAAGCGGCTTTCAGGTTCTTGTGTAGGCGTACACACGCATTTTTTCGGCGGCAATCCCAGCCTGCAGTCGCGCGAATGGACACTTCGTCGTGCGCTTTCGGGCTACGGTCGTCAATGCCGTGTTGCGGCGCTCGAGCCGCGGGCGCAAAAGGGAGCGCCGCGGCCCGAGCCTTGTAGCTGGAGCTCGGGTATGGGAGGAACTTGCTGTGGGTCGCGGGCGGCGTTGGTCGTCGCGAACCTGTACTCTACGACCCAGCCTTTGCGCCAAGCCTGGGTTCTACGACCTATGCATTACCCACACCCATGGGCATTCCTGTACACAGAGGCCCGAATAGCATATACGCCCACCTAGCGCCTTTGAACATGAAAGCCCTTGTGTCGTAGCATGTTCCCGATGCATATGACAATGGAGGAGCATCAGACTATGAGCATGAGTGAAGCGCGCAAGTGGGCGGCCTGGGAGTTGGGTGGCGTAGCGGTGCGAGATGAACGTATTGTCAATCGTCTAGTGGAAACCGCCGCGACCCTTGCTGAGCATCCGGGCAGAACCATACCTCAGGCGTGCGGCAGTTGGGCAAAGACGAAGGCGGTGTACAGGTTGCTCGACGATGAGAGTGTTTCCCCTGAAATGATCCTGTCGAGTCACAGGGAGAGAACCATCGAGAGAATGAAGGGGCACGATGTGGTCCTGGCCGTCCAGGATACGACCCGTCTGGGGTACAGCGGCCCGCCCAACGGAGAAATCGGGTTGAGCGGCTCGTGCCCTTACAGTAGAGGGTTTTTGATGCACTCGGCTGTGGCCGTAACCACTGAAGGCGTGCCCTTGGGGCTGTTGGACCAGCATATTTGGACTCGTCCGCCCGACGAAGTCGGGAAGACCGATCGGCGAAAAGAGTTGCCCATTGAGGATAAGGAGAGCTTTGAGTGGCTCAGAAGCTTGGACCGGAGTCTGGAGGGGATTCCCAACAACGTTACTGTGGTAACGGTGTGCGACCGGGGGGCCGACATCTATGAGTTCATCCGCAAGGCCCTACTGGATGACAGGCCTATCCTTATACGAGTCGCTCAGGACAGGCGCGTGCTTGAGGAGCAAAGGCGGCTTTACGCGCTGGCCGATGGCTACCCGGAGGCCGGGAAGATCGTTGTCGACATACCCCGGGACCCGCGTAGAAACTTGCCTCCCAGGAAGGCAACTCTTGCGGTGAAGTTCTTCGGGGCCATCATCTGGCCGACTCTTGAGCAGACCAAGCTGATGGTTCAGAAACCCGTGTACATCATACGTGCGAAAGAAATGGATCCACCAGAAGAGGTTGAAGAAGGTGTAGATTGGCTGCTTCTTACCACCATCCCTATGAACTCGCTTGAGGATGCCACGGAGAAGATCAGATGGTATACGTTACGCTGGAGGATAGAGCGTTTTCACCATATTCTGAAGAACGACTGCGGAATACAAGAGCTACAGCTTGAGACGGCAGACAGGCTAAAGAACGCAATCGCCCTGTATTCGCTTGTCGCGCTGAAGGTCCTCTGGTTCACCTATCAAGCCAGAGAGACGCCGAACGCCTCCTGTGCAATGATCCTAGAAAAACAGGAATGGCAGGCACTATACTGCGTAGCCAACAACACGCCCATCCCGCCCGATTCGCCTCCCACCCTGGAGGAAGCCGCCAGACTCATAGGGAAACTGGGCGGACATTTGGGCCGCAAGCATGACGGGATGCCAGGCGTCAAGACGATCACGCGCGGACTGCAACGCCTGAACGACATATCGCAGACCTGGCTCGTCGCGACCCAGATGCCTAATCTCTCCATCGATATGGGTAATGCATAGGTTCCACGACCCAGGAAGCCGCCGAAATGCTTGCTCTCGGGGCCGAAACCGGATCCGGCGGGCGCGCCGCGGAGGGGAAGGAGACATGGGCAGGGTGCGATGGCTCGTCCGCGTTGACTTTGTCCGCGACTGCCCACTACGGGTGTATACGGCTGTAAGCTTGCGAGTTGCTGCGAAAGCCGGAGGTCGTCTTCAATCCTCCATTGGCCGGCAGAAAAGGTCATCCGACTCTCAGGGTCGGGCCTGGCTCGGAGCAAGACTTGCGATGCCGTACACCGTCTCGCTGGCCTTGACCAGGCCCGAAACGTTGGCCCTAACGAGGTCGATGCGGAACGCTTGGCGAACGTGTGGGGAGTTCACGTAATCGTTTTGGGAGAGTGCTTGTACGGATGAAACGGATCTCAGCGCGAGGATGACCCTCACCTGGCAATTCGAGATCGCGGCGCTTGAACGATACATTTGCGAAAGTCCGGGGCACCCTGGTAATCGTCCCCGGCCGTCACATCCTGGTGATCTACGGCTCGTCACAGACTAGGGCGTGCGGAATTCCTGGCGCTGCCGGACCGGTTGCCCGAGAGAGCGGACAAGAGGTATGATGGGGCCGGAAAACGAATAGCGACTGGGTGGACAGTGGTAGATGCGAGAGCGGGCCGAAGCCGCCGCACTGGGGGGCAGGTAGTGGGGAAGGGACAGGGACTGAACGCGTTCACGCTAAAGCTTTTGGCCATGGGCCTGATGCTCTTCGACCACATCTACTACTTCATTCCCGGCACTCCTATCTGGTTTACATGGCTGGGGCGCATCGTTGCGCCCATCTTCTTCTTCTTCGCGGTGGAGGGGTTTCATCATACCCGAAGCAGGCTGCGCTATACAGCTAGGATGTTCGCATGGGCCGGCATCATGTTCGCAGGGACGCGCATCGTCATGCATCTCTTCCCGCCTGTTCACGCGCCCATCGCCAACAACATCTTTCTCTCTTTGGCCCTCTCGCTCTGTCTGATGAGCGCGATTGAGTGGACACGTGACACGGGTAGATTCGGCCTTGGTGCGCCGGCCGCGATAGCCGTGGGCATTCTCTCTCTTTTCAGCGAGGCCAGTCTGTACGGGATCGGAATGACGCTGGCGTTCTTCTTGTTTCGCGGGGACCGGCGCAGGATGAGCTCGGCTTATGTTCTGATCTCGCTGGCGATATGGCTGTCGGTATCGCCGCTGCTGTCGCCCACGGGGCCGGGTATGGGCCTGTACCAGCTGTTTCATTACGACTACCAGTGGATGATGGTCTTTTCGATACCGCTCATCCTCATGTACAACGGGCAACGCGGGCCCAAAAGCGGCTTTGCCAAGTACCTCTTCTATGCATTCTATCCCTCTCATGTGTGGGTGTTGTATCTCATAGGGCGGGCGATGGCGCTGGGCGGGCGGTGGTAGCGCTCGGCGGGTCACGCCAAGCGCCATTGCCGGCGCCAACGGACGCTCTCTGTACAGGATGATCGCCAGGGCGGTCGATATGAGCCTGCCTGCGCCGAACCTTGCGTACATCCCGAAGAGACCTGCTGAGAGCCGCTTAGGCCTTACGCCAGAACCCCGGGACGAGCAGGCTGAGGACTGTGTACACCTCCAGCCTGCCTACGAGCATGCAGAAGGAGAGTAACCACTTGCCCACTGTTGGAACAGCGGAGTAGTTGCACGCCGGCCCCACCAGCCCCAAACCTGGGCCGATGTTGCCCAAGGTGGCCGCTACCGACCCTACAGCGCTCACAAAATCCAGGCCCATGGCCGACATGGCCAGCATCGACAGTATGAACACCGACAGGTAGAGGATGACAAAGGCCAGCACCGCGCTGGACACTTCCTCAGGCACTGCCTTGCCGTTCAGCCTGACCACGGTGATGCGCCGCGGGTAGACGGCTTTCCTCAGTTCCCTGATGGAGTGCTTAGCCAACACGTTTATGCGGACTACTTTGATCGCTCCGCCGGTGGATCCGCCGCAACCGCCCACGAACATGAGGAGCAGCAGGATCGCACGGCTGAGCGGGGGCCACATGTTGTAATCGATGGTGGTGAAACCGGTCGTCGTGATCACCGACACCACCTGAAACGATGAATGCCGAAGCGTGTCGGCTAGGCTGTACCTGCAGTGCGCTACAAGATCTAGGGATACCAAGACCACCGATGCCAGTACGATTCCGGCGTAGGCGCGGAGTTCGTCGTCTTTCATTACGGGCTCGAAGTTGCCGCGAAGCGCCCGGTAGTGTAGGGTGAAGTTCATGCCTGCCAGGAACATGAAGGCGGTGACGGTGAAGTGTATCGCCGGCGAGTTCCACGCCTCCAGGCTGTTGTTGGCGGTGGAGAACCCGCCCGTGGCCACGGTTCCGAAGGAGTGAGTTACTGCATCGAATACAGACATTCCAAACAGACGAAGAAGGACGGTCTGGCCCACGGTGAGCAGGATGTATATGCCCCAAAGACGCCGTGCTGTTTCGCGGATTCTGGGTTCTAGGCGGTCGGGAAGGGGGCCGGGCACTTCCGCTCGGAACAGCTGAGAACCTCCGATTTGCAGGCCAGGAAGGAGAGCAATGGAGAGAACCACGATTCCCATACCGCCCAGCCAATGAAGGAAGGATCTCCAGAACAAGATCGCGTGCGACTGCGCTTCCACGTCCAACAGGACCGTGGCTCCTGTTGTGGTTAGCCCGGACATGGTCTCGAAGACTGCATCGGCCGGCGTGCCGAGCGACCCGGCCAACAGAAACGGCAGTGCGCCGAAGAGCGCGCATGCTGTCCACCCCAGTGTGGTAACGGCCATGCCCTCCCGGTTGCCGATGCGCTCGTCTGCTTGGGGACGCGCAAGCACCGCCCCGGCGATGCCGGCTGCTGCAGTTATCGCAGCAGAGATGAGGAAGGCCGCCCAGTCTGACTCGGCGTAGAAAAGCGACACGGCAACCGGCGCCAGCATCAAGACGCCGAATACCGCAACTACGCGCGAAACCGAGCTGATGACAGACCTCATGTTCAATGTATACGCCTCTATCGCAGCTCGAACAGGCGAGCTGTTTCTTCTCTTGCTGATGCCGTTGTGAACACGATTACGTGGTCGCCCGGGAGTATCCTGGTATCGCCGCGAGGCACGATGACTTGCCCGCCCCGGACTAGTACGCCGATGACGGCGCCTGCCGGAACCCCCAAGTCCCGCAGGGGAATGCCGACTGCAGGGCACTGCTCCGGCGCTAGCACCTCCAGCACCTCCGCCCGGGCCTCTTTGAGCAGGGCCAGCGAGAGCACGTGGTCGCCGCGAACGATTTTGAGGATGGCCGCGGCGGCGCTTACCCTGGGCACTATCGTGGCATCGAGGTCCATGGGCCCGGTGAAGGGCAAGTACTCGGCGCGTTTCAGGGAGACCACTACGCGAGGTACACCCATGCGCTTCAGAAGGTAGCCTGTCAGCAGATTGGACTGATCGCTTTCGCCCACTACCGCGACTGCATCCGAGCTTTCGATGTTCTCCTCTTGCAGCACCTCAAGACTGGACGAATCGCCCAAGATCACGGCAAGACGCGGAAATGCTTCGGCGAGACTTCTGCACCGTTTGGGGTCCTTCTCCAGCACCTTGAGCTGTACGCCGTGGGCGGCTAGGGGTTCAATGGCCCGCGCAAGGTAGTAGCCGATACTGGATCCTCCGATAATGCTGACAGATCGCAGACGTGTGGCTTCGCGTCCGGCCCGCCATCCGAATATGCTCGGCACTCCGCGGCGACCAACGACGAACACCTTGTCGCCGGGGAGGATGGTGGTATCGCCTCTGGGTATGAGCACATCGCCATCGCGCAGAACGGCGACTAGCGTTGCGGTGGCTACATTCAAATCCCGAACGTGGGTATGGGCCACAGGCGAGTCGGGTTCGATGGTATACGACAGGATCTGTACCTTGCCTCCGGCCAGGTAATCGAATTCCGATGAATCTGGGTTCTTGATCAAGCGGGCGATATCCGCCGCGGCCTGATGATCAGGGTTGATGGTCACGTCCACGCCGGGGTATGCGCCGTCTGAGGCGAGGGCGAGATCGACATCGTACTCAGGATCGCGTACCCTCGCGATGGTTGTGTTTGCTCCAGCTTGCTTGGCCAGCATGCATGCGAGCATGTTCACCTCGTCCGATTCGGTGACGGATATGACCAGCGATGCGCCGGATACCCCCGCCTTATTCAGCACTCGCAGAGAAGCTCCGTTCCCGTGGATAGCCATGGCATCCAGGTTCCGCTCGATTTCGACCAGGCGCTCGGCAACGCGGTCGATAACTACTACATCCCGGTTTTCCTGGCATAGTCGACTTGCAAGCTCAAAACCGAGCTTGCCGGCTCCGACAATGATGACTCTCGTTTCGTATCACTCCAGACGGATTCACAGTCAGCGCAATATGCTGTAGACGATGCTAAATGAAACACATTAGACGCTCGGCGCAGGTTATCCTGCCCTTGCCCGTCCGAATAACTTTCCAGGCGACCTGATGAACACTGCCGGCCGTTACAACGGGATCGTCATTCACTGGTATAATACTCTGTAAGGCGCTCATGCACATGGGCGCTGAGGAGCGCTAATGAGTGTGCCGGATCACGCGAGGTAACAATGTCATGAGTCGAGGCGGTGGCCGAATGGGAAGACGTACAAGAAGACGTGAGGAGAGCAAGGCAAGGAGCAAGGCCGAATCGAGACGCGCTGGCTGGGGCAGATTTGGGGCCTCTGTGGGACTTGTTGCCTTCCTTGCCGTGGCGGCTGTTGTCGTTGTCGCAGGCGTCATGATGTGGCGAAGCAGCCAGGGACCGGACTGGGGGACGGCGCCTGGCCAGATCCGCGGCGAGGATCCCGGCGCGCCGGAGGACGCCGGCGAACCGCCCAGCGGCGACCGGGCGATTTCGGAATTCCGCGAGCTGTGCACGGCGGCGTCTGGCTATCCGCGCGTGACTGCGATAGCATGGCGTGCCGATGGGGCGCAGATCGCTGCAGGGCACGCCGATGGATCCGTATCCATATGGGATTCGACGGCAGGCGCTCATGTGGTCACCATACGCGGGACGTCCGACCAAGCTGTGGACTCGTTGAGCTGGAGCCCCGGCGGGCAGCTACTGGCGGCCGCGCACAGGCGCGATCACATGACAGTGTGGGACAGCGCAGAGGCCGCAGTCGTGTGGGAGGTTGATGGCGGCGGCATCTATGCCGTGGTGGGCTGGACCGAGGACGGGCGATCGGTGAAGACCTACAACGGCGAAGAATACTGCGCGCTCTGGAACGTGGACAGCCGCACGCAAGAGCGCAGCTGGTTCGTGAGCATCGCCGAGCAGGGCGAGGTGATCAGCCCCGATGGCACGTTGGCTGCGTGGGAGTCGATGGCCGAAGGACGGTGGACGGTTCACAGGACGGATTGGCAGGCGGATTCGGACGGCGAGCGCGAATGGGAGCTTGTAGGTCACCGAGGGCCGATCCATGGAGTGTCCTGGAAAGCGGACAGTCAAGAGCTGGCGGGGGCTACGGACGATGGAGTCGCCGTGTGGAGCGCAACCAACGGCCGACTGGTCAGGTCCATGTCCGTCCCAGGACAACGAGTTATCTATGTTGCGTGGAGTCTGGACGCGGACGGGCGGTGGATACTGGCGGGCTGCGATGGTGGCGCCTCTGTGGTGCTCGACGCATACACCGGTCGGCGCCTGGCCGAGGTGTCCGTGCGCGGTCGGGATTCGTCTGCCTGGGATCCGCAGGGCGAGTATCTGGCGACTATAGGCGCCGATGGCATCGTACACTTGTACCAAGAGGAGAGTCGATAGCGCGCGCTACACATGCAAGTGTGGAGCGGACCCGCCGCTACCCATTTATGAACAGGACTTCCCGGGCCGCGTCTTCATCCGTGATAAGATGCGTTACCAACCTGCCCCGCAAGACGGAGAGAATCGCGCGGGCCTTCCTCTTTCCGCCTGCAACGGCGAACACATTTCGCGCCGCCTTCAGCTGTTCGGCATTGACGGATGTGGTGTTCTTGCCTCTGATGGCGTTCCCCTCGTTGTCGACGAACCATCCGCACACCGCAGCCGCCACACGGGCCGGCCCGACTGCTTCGAGCGCGGCGATGAAGTAGGGATCCTGGGTGTCGACGATATTGCCCCTGCCGATGCCGATCAGCGCATTTCCGAGCTGGTTCCATAGTCCAGTGCATTGCTTGATCGATGCGTCCTCCATCAGCAGCTGTGCGATGCTGTCTTCACCGACATAGAGAGGCGCGTTAAGATACACCGATTCCGCGTTGAGGCTGCGAGCCGCTGTGTGAACTACCTGGTTGATCTGGGGCCGCCCATCGATCCCAAGGCTGCCTCCCGACAGCGGAACGATGCGTAGTCCAGGGTAATCTCTGGATTCGCGAAGCGCGGTGACTGCTTCATATACAGTGGATCCGGCTCCGATTCCTATCACATCGCCCGGCTCGAGGTTGGCCATGAGCAGGTCCGCTGCGCGGTAGCCCAGACGCGCCTTGAGAATCTCGTAATCCTCTCCTGATGGGCTCAGCCTGCAGCCCTTCAACCCGAACCTGCGCGTGAGTTGGTCCTCCAGCCGTCTTAGCCGCTTCGAAGGGTCGACAATGGATATGTTCACTATTCCCCGGTCCCGGGCGTTCTGCAAAAGCCTCGACACAGCGGGCCGGGAAAGTCCCAGCATGTCGGCGATGTCCTTCTGCGTCCGTTCTTGTATATAGTACATCTCGCTCACTAGCACGAGAATATCGTCATCGTTCTTGGCCCTGATATCGCTATTCGCCATCCGACCCCCTCCTTTGCTGCCCAAGGTTGTGACCGCATGAGCTTGTAGATTTACTATTTGACACATTTGTCGAGATCTCCTCCCCTCATGAGGCACACTTTGGACATCTTGCACAAATGCCAGAAAGGGATTTCACGGCCTGTGTGGAAGAAGATTTGTGACTCGACGAGGACCACGGCGAGGCGGCGAGGTCCGTTGGAGCCCAGCGTTCGATGGCGTGGAGGAGGTTCGTCAATGTCATTGAAGTCGAAAGCAGCGGTCATTGTGGAGCAGGGCAAGGTGGAGGTGCGGCTGATCGACATACCCCGCCCCAAGCGCGGAGAGGTGCTCATCAGGCAGAAGGCTGTGGCCTTGTGTACTTTGGAACAGAGGTTTTTCACAGGGGTCTTCTCCCGCTATCCCGGGTGTTGGGGCCATGAGGTAGCGGGCATAGTCGAGGCCATAGGGCCTGACACTCAAACACCTCTGAAAGTCGGAGACTACGTGGCCCGAGGCGGGGGCAGCGCTTGCGGCGAGTGCTATGAGTGCGCAATGGGCAGGGACTCATTCTGCCCTGCCGAGAAGGAGCGCCTGAAGAGCCAGCAGAACACGGGCAGGCCGGACGGTGTATCCGGAATCTTCGGCATGTCGGAGTACGCTTCAGTTGATCCGCACAACCTGGTCAAGATGTCAGAGCGCATACCCTTTGAGGAAGCGGCTCTGGCCGAACCGATCGCCTGCGCCATCGCCGGCGCCAACAAGCTCGACATAGAACTGGGCCAGACGGTCGTGGTGATAGGAGCGGGCTCCATGGGCCTGGCCAATGTCCTGGTGGCCCGCGCCAGGGGCGCGTTTGTGGTTGTGAGCGATCTGGAGGCCGACAGGCGCGCGCACGCTCTGGCGTCCGGCGCCCACGCTATCCTCGATCCCGCCGCGGGCGACATAGCCGAGCAGTTGCATGCGATTAACGATGGGCGTGGAGCGGATGTGGTGATAGCGGCCATAGGCGTTGAGTCTGCTAATGAAGACGCCATGCGACTGCTGACGCCGAATGGCAAGTTGATGCTGTTCGCATCGGCTCATCCGGCTGTACCTATCTCTGTCGATCCCAACATGGTACACAGGTCGGGGATATGGATCACAGGATCGACGAGCAAGAACCGAAAAGCGCTGTATCAGGCATCGTTGCTCATTTCCCGGGGTATCATCGACGTTCGGCCGATGATCCAGAAAGTCGTGCCTCTCGACCACGCTCAGCGGGCGTTCGAGGAGGCTGTCGAGCCAGAGAGCTATCGCATCGTTGTTGAGATGTAGCGGGTAAAGTAGCAGCCCAGCGTGTGTGGGCGCATGGGCGAACCGTGATAGACGAGGAGGAATAGTCTGATGCTCCTAACCATGAATCCGATTCTGCGGGAGGCTCGCGAGAAACGATACGGAGTGGCGGCGCCCGGAGTGAACGACATGCAGACCATAGGCGCTGTGTTTCAAGCCGCCCGCGAGCTTCGAGCGCCGATAATCCTCGACTGCGTGGAAATGAACGACATCGAGGCAGTGGCGGATATCACCCGGTTCTTCGCCGCACGATACCCAGAAGTGCCGGCGGCTCTCAACTTGGATCACGGGCGCAGCTTCGATGTGTGCGCGAAAGCGATTCGAGCCGGATTCACCTCGGTGATGATCGACTGCTCCAAGCTGCCCTTTGAGGAGAATGCCCAGGTCACCGCCGAAGTAGTGAAGATGGCGCATGCGGCGGGGGTGTCTGTCGAGGCTGAATTGGGTCGAGTCGGAAGCGCGCGGAACTACGCCAAAGACCGCACCGCTCCTCTCACCGATCCGTCCGAGGCATCGGAGTTCGTCAGGCGCACCTCGGTGGATTGCCTGGCGGTTGCGGTCGGGACTGCACACGGGCTGTATGAGGGCGAGACTCCGGAGCTCGACTTCGACCGTCTGGCAGAGCTTCGCGAAGCCGTAGCCGTACCTCTGGTTCTTCACGGCGGTTCGTCTACCGGCGACGACAAGCTGGCTCGCGCAGTGAAGACAGGTATCAGCAAGGTCAACTTGTTCAGCGATCTGTCATTGGCGGGTACCGAAGCCATGCGCGAGCTTCTCGCGAGCGGCAAGACGACCAGTCTTGGCTTTCTGCCGCTGGGCATGGTCTACAGCGCGGGCGTCGAAGCATACAAGCAGATAGTGATGCGCTACATTGAGGTGTTTGGCTCTCGCGGCGCGCTCGACATGTAGGCGCCTGGGCGGCACGCCCACCCCGCATCGATCTGGAAAGAAAGTTTCATATCATAGAAGGAATTTCCGAGCGCCGCGGCGAAGAACACAGAAGAATACAACCGATCGTTGGAGTAGTGCTGGTAGCAGCTTCGTGTGTGTGGACTTGATCGCACACCAGTTGAAACCGGCGTGGCGGAAGTTCTCTTGTGGGGGTTTGCCGCATCAATGAATACTTGTGGCGCTCGTTTGCATTCTGAGGAAAGGAAGACGGCGCTCATCGCCCTCTTGCCATCGCTTGTGGTTTTCGCTCTCTTCACTATCTACCCGATTATCTACTCTCTCTACCTGAGCTTCTTCGACTGCTCGCTGCTGGGAGGCCTGCGGACGTTCGTGGGGTTTGGCAACTACTCCAAGATGTTCGCGAGCTCCGACTTCAAGGTCGCCATGGCCAATACCGTGAAATACGCAGTGGGCACAGTGCCGATCGGAGCAACGCTGTCCATGCTTGCGGCGGTGTTGCTCAACCAGAAGATCCGGGGTCGAGGTTTCTACCGAGTGGCTTACTTCATGCCGGTGGTCACTTCCATGGTGGCTGTGGCCATAGTGTGGACGTGGATGTTCGATCCGTATTACGGCTTGTTCAATGCGATCCTTGAGCGAATCGGCATCAACGGGCCGGCATGGCTTGCGGATCCGCGCTGGTCGCTGCCTGCAGTAATCATTCTGGGAATATGGAAGAACCTTGGGTACAACATGGTGATCTTTCTAGCGGGTCTGCAGGATGTGCCTATCGAGTATTACGAGAGCGCCGATATCGATGGCGCAAACGCGTGGCAGAAATTCCGCTACATGACATTGCCCCTGATGCGCGGATCCATCGGTTTCGTGCTTATCATGAGCACCATCAAGTCGTTTCAGGTGTTTGGGCAGGTATACGTGATGACAGGCGGCGGGCCGATGAACTCCACTATGGTGCTAGTCTACTACATATACAGAGAGGCGTTCGAGTTCTACAGGAGCGGGTATGCCTCGGCTGTGGCCTGGTTCCTGTTCCTGGTCATACTTGTCCTAACGATGCTCCAAAAAACGTTCCTCAAGGCCGAGGACTAGAGAGGGCGAGGTGCCATTGGAATGCGTACAACCGCGAGCATGACCGATAGCAGAGCAATGGACGCCGTTCGCGCCCGGCGCCAACGGGTTATGGCCCAGACCGCCGGCCTTGGGGTGGTGCATATAGTCCTCATAATCGGCGCCGTATTCATGGTGTTGCCATTTGTGTGGATGCTGCTGACGTCCTTTAAGGATCAGAGCGAGGTGTTCACCTACACCTTTCAGTTGCTGCCGTCTCGGATCAACCTCGATGGTTACAGGGAGGTATGGAACGAGATACCCTTTGGGCGCATGTATCTGAATAGCTTCATCGTGGCCGCATCGGTCACCATATGTCAGCTGGTTACGAGCGCCCTGGCGGGCTACGCTTTCGCTCGTCTCGATTTCCCCGGCCGCGATGCGGTGTTCATGATCTATCTTTCGGCGATGATGATACCTCACCAGGCCACAGTGATTCCGTCTTTCCTTCTGGTGCGCAAGTTCAACATGGTAGATCGATATTCTTCGCTCATACTGCCCTTTGCGGCCGGGCCGTTCGGCGCTTTCATGCTCCGGCAGTTCTTCATGAGTATGCCGCGGTCTTTGGAGGAAGCGGCGATTATCGATGGCTGTTCCCGGTTCGGCGTTCTAAAGAACGTAGTCTTGCCTCTGTGCAAACCTGCGATGGTCACCTTAGGGCTATTTCAATTCATGTTTTCATGGAACTCGTTTATGTGGCCATTGATAGTAACGAACAAGATGTCCATGAGGACTCTCCAAGTCGGTCTGGCACTGCTGCGCGCAGAGATCTCGACCGAGTGGCCTATGCTCATGGCAGCCACAGTCATGGCAACGGTCCCCATACTCGTAGCCTTCCTGGCTGCACAGAGGCAGTTTATCGAGAGTATAGCTTTCACGGGCCTGAAGTACTGAGCCCGAGCGGCAAGTGAAGAGTGCGTGACTTGGCTGAGAAAGGAGGGCGGTGAAGGCAGTATCTGGAGATCCCGGCGCCCGCGGCGTCTGCGGCGCCAAGGGCGGCGACTTACGCTACGAAAGGAGCTAAACTAGATGAGACGGTGCTGTGCGAAACGGTTGGTTGTTTCCTGCTTGGCTGTTGTGACGCTTCTGGCGCTGTGCGTTGGCTCCATGGCGGCCGCGCCCGCCAAAGTCAAGTTGAGCTACTGGCACTTCCTCGGGGGAGAAATGGGGAAACGTCACGCCAAGTTGATCGCGGAGTTCAACAAGGCCAATCCCGACATTGAGGTAGAGGCGCTCTATTCGGGCAGTGCTTGGACTATGCGCGATAAGTTGCTGGCTGCGGTCGCCGGCAAGCAACCCCCGGACGTGTCATTGATCGACCAGTTCTGGGCGGCGCAGCTCGCATCGACTGGCGCCATCATCAAGATGGAGACGCTTATGGACGGGGCGGACGGAATCGACAAGGCCGACATAAACAAGACCGCGCGCATGACGGCTACTGTCGACGGTGATATGTGGACTATGCCGTAT
>CAYYHF010000003.1:0-33260 GCA_964471415.1 uncultured Clostridia bacterium
CATGGATAAGGTCAAATACGTTCTTGAGAACACAGCCGGCCTCTCGGTGTCGGAGGTCAACGTGAACGTGCACGGTGTGCGCGTGGGTGCAGGCGGAAAGGAACGGCACAAGTAATGGCTGGAGCAAAACACAGGCGGGCGCCTGAGATGAAGGGGCTTGACGGGCATACCCTGATTGCCGCCTTCGCGTCTGGAGTAGCCTGGCTGGGTGAGAATAAGACCATAGTAGACTCACTTAACGTATTTCCTGTTCCCGATGGTGATACAGGGACCAACATGTACCTGACGGTCTCGGCCGCGCTCAAAGAAGCGCAGAAATCCTCGAATTCCAACGTAGGAACGATGGCCGATGCAATAGCAGTAGGATCACTGATGGGCGCCCGCGGCAACTCGGGCGTAATATTTTCCCAGCTTATGCGAGGATTCGCGAAGAGACTTCATGGACTGTCCATCGCGTCTCCGTCTGATGTCGGTGCGGCGCTGCAGGAAGCGGCCGGCATGGCGTACAAGGCCGTAATGAAGCCTGTCGAGGGCACAATACTCACAGTGGCCCGTATGGGCGCCCGCGCAGCGTCTCAAGCAGCCCGCGATGGCAGAGACGTGCTTGGAGTGGTCGACGAGGCCATAAGGCAAGGCGAGATCACCCTGAGCAAGACCCCGAACATGCTGCCGGCCCTGAAGGATGCCGGCGTTGTGGATGCCGGCGGCAAGGGGCTGGTCGTGTTCATGCAGGGATTCGCCATGGGCCTGCGCGGAGAGGAAGCGGCGCCCGGAGGGATTGTCGAACCAACGGCGCTGCCGCGCCGGGCGGCTCAGGCTCTCGTCGAGCCCAGGCCGGCAGCGGGAGAGATTAAGTACAAGTATTGCACTGAGTTCATCATCCGCGGGGAGCGACTCAACCCTGAGGCCGTAAGGCGCGCGATCATCTCGGCTGTAGAGGGAGACTCGATGCTGGTCGTGGGCGATGGCCGTACGGTGAAGGTTCACGTTCATACGAACACTCCCGGCCTTGTGCTGGACACGTGCATTGCTCACGGGTCTCTTCACGGGATCGACATCGATAACATGGAGGACCAGCATGAGGAGTTTGAGTCTGCAGGCGCTTCGACGCGGCCCTCAGCGGTCGGACCGATGCCCCCGTCTGTTGCCAAGCGAGATGTGGGGGTCGTGGCCGTGGCCGCAGGCGATGGAGTGAGGAGGATTCTAGCCAGCCTTGGCGCCGATGTTGTAGTGACCGGCGGTCAAACAATGAACCCGAGCATTCGCGATATTGTCGATGCCGTGCAGGCTGTGCGAGCCAAGGAGGTCATCGTATTGCCCAATAACGGCAACGTGGTTCTGACAGCGGGGAAGGCATGCGAAGTTCCCGACCTCGCCGATACCAAGATCCACGTGGTTCCCAGCAAGACCATTCCGCAGGGCATGGCTGCTCTCCTGGCCATGTCTCCATCTGCTCCGGTGCGCGAGAACATCGAGAAGATGTCTGAAGCGATAAAGAAGGTGAAGACGGGCGAGATTACCTACGCAGTGCGCGACTCGGCCGCAAATGGGCTGACCATCCGGGAACATGATGTTATCGGCCTGTTCGACGGAGATCTCAGACTCGTCGGCCAGAACATCTCCGAAGTCGCATATGGACTATTCTCCGAGATGCACCAAGAGACGGATGAGATCGCCACCATTCTGTACGGAGCGGGCGTGGCTGAAGAAGAGGCAGAAGCTTTGGCTTCAGGGCTTAGGGACCGCTATCCCGATGTAGAGTTTGAAGTCCAGTATGGGGGACAGCCGCTCTACTACTACCTGATCTCGGTTGAGTGATATGCGTGTGATTGCCGGACGGGCGCGTGGGCGCCCTATTGTGTGCCCAAAGGGATGCTCCGCTCGGCCGACATCCGGACGTGTTCGCGAATCGCTCTTTGCCATAATCGACGAACAGGTCGCAGGCTCCAGAGTGTTGGATCTGTTTGCCGGCTCGGGAAGTCTGGGTATAGAAGCGCTGTCGAGAGGCGCAGACATTTGCGTGTTCGTCGATTGCAGCGGGCGCGCCTGCCGCGTTATCAAGCACAACCTGCACACGCTGGGCATGGAACAACAAGCTGCGGTGGTGTGCCAAGACGTGTCCAGCTGTATCAGGCACTCCCGCGGGCCTCTCGGAGAGAACGCGCCGTACGATTTGGTTTTCGCAGACCCGCCCTATTCGTTGGGCATCGCGGAATCGCTGCTTTCGCATATCGATAATCCCCGGTTGCTCGCAGGAAATGCAGTGCTTGTCGTTGAACATTCCTCACGTGCCGATTGGCCGGACCGGTTGGGCCGGCTGGAACAGACGAGGCAGGAACGGTATGGCGACACTATATTAACGTTCTACCAAGTTGTGGCGGAGGGATAGGATTGGCTGTTGCTATTTGCCCCGGCACGTTCGACCCGATGACCATGGGCCATCTGGACGTTATTACGAGAGCCGCTTCGATTTTCGATACCGTGATTGTGACCATACTTATCAACCAAGGCAAGCATCATATGTTCTCCACAGAGGAACGGCTGGAGATGCTGAGGATCGCGTGCGCCCATCTACCCAATGTGGAGATCGACCACTTCGAAGGCCTGCTTGTGGACTATGTCCGCAGGCAAGGAGCGCACGTGGTGATCAGGGGGCTTCGGGTGGTATCGGACTTCGAGTTCGAGATGACCATGGCGCTAATGAACAGGAAACTCGATCCGACTATCGAGACGATGTACATAATGGCCTCTATGGAATACTCTTTTTTGAGTTCGAGCATAGTTAAGGAAGTCGCGGCCTTAGGCGGCGACATCAAGTGTCTGGTGCCTGCGCCGATAGTGGAACGCGTTGCTGCGCGGTGCAGGGGGGAGGCGTAACGATGGTAAAGCAGTCAGTTGTCGAGTGTCTCGACAGAATGGAGAGGGCGATCGAGTCCAGCAGAAGGGCGCTGTTTTCGGGCAAGCGCGTTGTAGACGGCGTGGAACTGCTTGAGCTCATAGACAGGATTCGCATTGCCCTTCCCGAGCAGATTAGGCAGGCAGAGGCGTTACAGTCAGAGCGGGCGCGCATAGTGGCCGAATCCGAATCGACGGAGACTGGCGTGGCCAGCCAGGTCTCTCAGCGCGGAGAGGTTCTCGCGAACGCGCGGGAGGAGGCGGAAGATATCCTTGCGCAGGCGCGCAGAGAGGCTTTTGAGATACGAGCCGGGGCCGACGACTACGCCGAATCGACCCTATCTGCGCTCCAGGAGACGCTGGACAGGACGGGTTTTGTGGTTCGAAAAGGCATAGAGGAGCTCAAGAGGAGAAAGGGCGAACCTCATCAATAGCGTCCCTTTCTGCTGACCCTGAAGGACACTACCCGCACCCTCGAGGCGAACGCCGCCGTTGCCACAGATGCGGCAACCGTAAGGCCGACTGTCCACGCCAGCGTTGCGCATGAGCCGCCCATGGTCGCTAGGAAGCCCGCTACTGCTGGGGGCGTGCCGGGCATTGACGCCGCCGGCCAAATCCCTGCCGCCCACGGGCCCCAGCTCACCAAGGCCAGCCCGACCAGGGCTGCAAGCACCGCGTGGAGAACCCGCGCGGCGAAATATACGCCCATTCGAACATCAGTGCCAAAGAGCATGCTCGCCGCCTGCGCGAACACCGAAAGCCCGCTCCAGGCGATGATGGCGCTCGCCACAACGGCCCTTTGAACCACAGGGGCGGCCGCCCGGCTCGCCATTTCGGCGCCAATGGTTATCTCGAACAATCCGCTTATCATGGCGTTCACAAGATCCCGCGATACCCCAAGCGGAGCGAGCGCACATACCAGCGGCTGCGCTATCAGGTCGGTGATCCGGAATACGCCCAGCACTCGCACGACCACCGAGAACACCATTATGCATCCTCCGATCAAGAGCAGGGTGCCGATGGAATCCCTCACCGAGTCCCCCAAGAGCTGGCCAAAAGACCTATTATCCTGGCTTCGAGCGATGTATAGCTCGTGGGCGGCGCGAGACAGCAGAGGTTCGCGCTGCTGGCCCACTGGTTCTGCGCGTCTGCGCTCGCTTGCGCCGTAGTGCTTAAGAACGAACCCGACGAGTATAGCTGAGATGTAGTGAGCCAACGCCAACACCGGTCCGAGCGCCGGGATCCGGAACATCCCCACAGCCACAGCGCCCACCATGAACAACGGATCAGCGGTGTTAGTGAACGATACAAGGCGTTCGGCTTCCACCCGCGAACACAAGCCCTCTCTGCGCAGTCTAGCAGTGATGCGCGCGCCGATAGGGTAGCCCGAAGCGAGTCCCATGGCCAAGGCGAAGGCTCCCACTCCGGGCACATTGAAGAGCGGACGCATCAGTGGCTCAAGCATGGCTCCGATGAAGTGCACCACTCCCAGGCCCATTAGGGTGTCGGAGGCGATGAAGAACGGGAGCAGCGCAGGGAAGACTATATCCCACCACACCCTGAGTCCGTCCAGCGAAGCCTTGTAGGACACCTCGGGGAATGCGATGATGGCGATTGTGATCGCCGAGGCCAGCGCGGCCGTAAAGTATACGCCCCCTCTTCGAGGATACGAGCGCCTTTTCATGTGATCGTGCACGCCCTTTCGTTTGGGAAGGCCGTCCTAGGAATCTATATTTGGATAGAGCGGCGGGTATGCGGAAGGATTTCGCTGTGTTCAGTAGAATAAAACCTGAGGTGTGAGGTGAAGGGGGCGACGATGGTGCCACAGTCCTCTCGGTGCCCGAACCCATGCATTCACGTCCTAGCCTGCGTGGTACTGCTCGCGGGGGCGTGCGCGGCGGCCGAAGTTCCAAACGTGGTGCTCAGGAACGGCGACCGCGGCGAGTTCGTCTGTGAACTCCAGGAATACCTGGCGCTCGCCGGATACGCGAGCTCGTCGACAGACGGCATCTTCGGATCCAGGACCCAAGAGGCAGTTCTCGGTTTTCAGAAAGCCGCCGGGCTTGCGGCCGATGGCGTTGTGGGCAGGAAAACCTGGGACGCGCTTATGAAAAAGGCGGAAGCAGCGTCTGCCCGCACCTACGTTGTGAAGCCCGGCGATACTATGTACGGGATCGCGCGCGAGTTCGGGGTGAGCGTAGAGGCCATTGCCGCGGCATCGGGCGTACTCCGTCCAGAGCTGATAAAGCCAGGCCAAGAGCTGGTGATCCCTTCATCGTCAGCGAGTTCGTCCCGGGCAGCATTGGGGAGGGGCGGAGCGGAGCTTCTTCATTGGAATATCGCCAGAACCATCTTCACCAGCCGGGCCACTATCATCGATGTTGCTACCGGCCTTTCGCTTGAGGTGAAGCGGCGCGGCGGTCACAACCACGCTGATGTGGAGCCGCTCACCAGCGCCGATACTGCGGTGTTGAAGCGGATTTACGGGGGCGCTTGGAGTTGGACTCGACGCGCTGTGATAGTGGTGGCGGGCGGACGCCGAATCGCGGGGTCCATCAACGGCCAACCCCATGGCGGACAGACGATATCCGACAACGGCTTCAACGGTCACTTCTGCCTGCATTTTCTGGGCAGTCGTACCCACGCAAGCAACGCGCTGGACGCGGATCACCAGCGCATGGTTCAGGCGGCGGTCGGGCACTAAACGAATCGTCATGTTGCTCGATCAAACATGGCGCGAGCCATGTTTTGCTTTTGAGACGGCAAGGAGGTCCTGAGTACAGATGAAGATCCTGGTAGTGAACTGCGGCAGTTCATCGCTGAAGTATCAGCTGTTCGACATGGACAGCCAGACCTGCCTGGCGCGAGGCGGAGTGGAGCGAGTCGGCACCGCCGATGCGTTCATTGTGCATAGGCCGGATAACATCGGCAAAATCAGACGCGATGTGGATGCGCTCGATCACGAGCAGGCGATGAAATACGTGTTTGAAGTGCTGATCGATCCCGAGATCGGAGTGATTTCGAGCCTTTCGGAAATCTCGGCCATAGGCCATAGGGTGGTGCACGGCGGAGAGAAATTCGCGGGCTCCGTGTTGATCGACGACCAAGTGATGCAGGCTTTAGAAGAGTGTCAGGATCTCGCCCCTCTGCACAATCCGCCGAACATCATGGGCATCGAAGCCTGCAGACGGCTCATGCCCGATTTGCCGATGGTGGGCGTGTTCGACACGGCTTTCCACCAGACCATGCCCAAGGAAGCTTACATGTATGGCATAGGATATGACATGTACACTAAGTATGGCGTGAGGAAGTACGGCTTCCATGGCACGTCCCATCGATACGTATCAGGACGCGCTGCCCAGATTCTGGGGCGCCCCATTGAGGAGCTGTGCATTGTCACATGCCATCTGGGCAACGGGTCCAGCCTTGCTGCAGTAAAGGGCGGCAAGTCCATCGACACCAGCATGGGATTCACTCCGCTGGAAGGACTGATCATGGGCACGCGATCCGGCGACATAGATCCGGCGATCGTCTCCTTCCTCTGTGAGAAACTGGACCGGAGCGCCAGCGAGGTGGTGCTGGGCTACTTGAACAAGAACTGCGGCGTGCTCGGGCTCTCCGGGGGGCTTTCCAACGACTTTCGCGACCTGGAGGCTGCGGCCGAGCGCGGCCATGAACTTGCCCAGCTGGCGCTGGATGTGTTCGCCTACAGAGCGGTGAAGTATATCGGGGCATACGCTGTAGCTATGGGGCGGCTCGATGCCATTGTCTTCACGGCCGGAGTCGGAGAGAACTCGGCCCAGATGCGGTCGCGGATCTGCTCCAGGCTCCTAGGCTTCAACATAAGTATAGACCCTGCGAAGAATAACGTGAGGGGCTCCGAGCAGATCATCTCGACGCCTGAGTCTCGCGTGGTCGTCATGGTGGTTCCCACTAATGAAGAGGCCATGATTGCGCGCGATACCGCGGAGATCATCGGGAGACTGAAAGCTCGATCCTAGCAGAGGTGGTGCAGTGTGCGGTTTAGTGTGGAGTCTTTGAGGGCCGAGAAAGGCGCCGTCATGTCCCTCGACATCAGTGAGGAACTGCCTCCTATCGACCTGGGCCGTTCGAAGCTGTGTTTCGTAGGTCCGGCAGAATTCGTCGGGCAGGCGACCAACACAGGTCGCCGAATAGTGGTGATGGGGTCTGCTCGGGCGCGGGCGCGCGCCCTGTGCGACAGGTGCCTGGAGGAGTTCACGATGGACCTTGCGGCCTCCATCTCCGAGTCGTACTATCGAGCCGACGAGGCGCCGGCAGCTCCCGACGAAGATGAGCGTATGTATGACAACGACGATGTCATCGATATGTCATCCGACATAGAGCAGGCGTTTGTGCTTTCCCTTCCAATACGAATCGTATGTCGCGATGACTGCCGGGGGCTGTGCGCGGAGTGCGGTCGCAACCTCAACCTGGATGAATGCTCGTGTTCGCCTGCGGCCGATGAGTGAGGGGAAACGCTGTAGCGTGCGGCGGCGGCGTGCGGACGGCGCTTGCCCGCTTGCGCAAATCGTAGTAGAATAGCAAGGCTTGAGTTGTGTAGATTGGGGGTGGAGGTTTCGTCGGGGCTGTGGCTCATATGGCTCCGATCGAAGCCATAGAATGTCTAGTAGCCCAAAGCAGAAATTCGGAAAGTCGCGCACGCGCAAGCGCCGCGCGAACTGGAAGGCCGAGGTTCCAGCCCTCTCCGTATGCCCGCATTGCAAGAAGCCCAAGCTGCCGCATTCCGTCTGTCCTGAGTGCGGTCAGTATCGCGGGCGCGTTGTGGTGCAGACAGGCGAGTGAAGGTAGATCTGCACGGTGTTGAGCGGATTCATCGGACTGTGATTGTTCGGCTGAACCCGCTCTCGTCCTATCTTGACACGAGAAGGGGCGATCCGGCATGCGCATAGCAGTTGATGTCATGGGGGGCGATTTGGGCCCGCAAGAGATGGTACCGGGGGCTGTTGGGGTTGCTCAGGAGTGCGGGGCCGACCTAGTATTGGTCGGGAACGAGAATGTCATACAGCAGTGCCTTACGGAAAGCGAATGCAAGCGCCAGATTGAGATCGTGCATGCGCCATCGGCGATATCCATGGATGAGGATCCGCTTTCGGCTGTACGGCACAAGCGGGATTCATCGCTGGTGGCGGCGGCGCGAATGGTGCGCGATGGAAAGGCGGAGGCCATGGTGAGCGCTGGAAGCACCGGAGCGCTGGTTGCCGCCGGGCCGTTGGTAGTGGGCAGGCTCTCCGGGGTGAGCAGGCCTGTACTGGCAACGCCTGTTCCCTGTGTGAATGGAGCGTGTATTCTTCTGGACGTTGGCGCCAATTCCGACTGCAAGCCGGAGAATCTGCTGGAATTTGCGATTCTCGGATCGGTATATGCATCTTCCCTTCTCAATCTGCAGCGACCCCGCGTGGGCTTGCTGTCTAATGGATCTGAGCCTTCGAAAGGCAATACGCTGACTCTGGCCGCTCACAGGCTTCTTGCGGATTCGTCAGTGAACTTCATCGGCAATATCGAGAGCCGCTCAGTGCTGTTTGGCGCCGCCGATGTGGTCGTGACCGATGGGTTTACCGGCAATGTTCTGCTCAAGTCCATGGAGGGCGTGGGGATTGCGGTTTTCGACATGGTGCGGCAGGCCGCCGAGTCAAGCCTCAGGTCGAAGGCAGGAGCCCTGCTGATGAAGCCTTCCTTGCGAAAGGTCAAAAAGCGCATGGACTACTCCGAGTACGGAGGCGCGCCGCTTCTGGGTCTTGCGGGCTTAGTTGTAAAGGCCCACGGCAGTTCGGATCGGAAAGCGTTCGCCAGCGCTGTCAGGGTGACATGCGATCTTCTCCGCTCCGGCATGACCGACAGAATGGCCCGGGCCGTTGCCGGTCGGGTCTAGATACTATTTCGCTGGATGGAGGTGGCCTTAGTGACCGAAGCTCAGATATTCGCCAAAGTACGCGAGATCGTTGCCGACAAACTGGGCATTCCCGAGGAGGAAATCCAGCTGGAGTCGGATTTCATTGAGGATCTCGGCGCCGATTCTCTCTACCTAAACGAGATAGTCTATGAACTTGAAGAGGAGTTCAGCATTCGCGTGCCCGACGAGGCTTTCGAGAACTTGCGTACAGTGGGGCAAGCGGTCGCGTTCATACATGCACGTGTCCAGAAGCCCTGACGATATCCAGGAAAAGCTGGGATACTGGTTCAGCGACCAGTCTCTGCTGGAGAGGGCGCTGACGCACACGTCCTACGCAGTAGAACACCGGTCAGGGCGGAAACAGTCCAATGAGCGTCTGGAGTATCTGGGCGATGCTGTGTTGAAAGCGATCGTGGCCGACCGTCTCGTGCGCTTGCTTGAGCAGGCGGATGAAGGCAGGCTATCGAAGCTGTCGGCGCAGATCCTTAGCGGGCGAGCTCTGGCTCAGGTTGCGATGGACCTCGGTGTTCAGGACCACATCAGGCTGGGTCGCGGCGAGGCAAGCTCCGGAGGCAGAACACGCCGGCGCAATCTGGCAGGCGCTATGGAAGCGCTGATAGGCGCGGTCTACCTCGATGGCGGATTCGCCGCGGCCTACGATTTTGTGGCAAAGGTCATGGAGCCCGTGGTGCAGCAGGCAGTATCGGGTCCGCCGTGCGATCACAAGACCGGGTTACAGGAGTACGTTGCGGCCGCCGGCATCGGACCCTTATCCTACAAGACCATCCGCGCTGAGGGGCCCTCTCACAGACCTTGGTTCACCGTGGAAGCCGCAGTGGACGGGCGCGTGATCGGAGTCGGCGAGGGCCCAAGCAAACGCGCGGCACAGCAGAGCGCCGCACAAGACGGCATGGAAACGCTCGGGCTTAAGCGGAGCTAGGCTTCCGTTTGAGCCCGCTTTATTGGGAGGACGGGATTTGCACCTTAAGAAGCTCTCCCTATACGGATTCAAATCGTTTGCGGGACGCGTGGACTTGGACCTCACCCCGGGGATCGTAGGCATCGTGGGTCCCAACGGAGTTGGGAAGAGCAATATCGCCGATGCTCTACGGTGGGCCATGGGCGAGCAAAGCGCCAGACTGTTGCGGGGTTCCAGGATGCAGGACGTTATCTTCGCAGGCAGTCTCAGCCGAAAGGGCCTTGGCTATGCGCAGGTGTCGCTGGTCTTCGACAACTCCGATCAATTTCTGGGCATCGGATTTGACGAGGTGACTGTGACCCGCAAGGTATACCGATCAGGAGATGCCGAATACATGCTGAACTCCGTTCCGTGCAGGCTTCGTGATATCATCGATCTCTTTTCAGGAACGGGGCTCGGGCGTGAGGCCTACTCCGTAGTTGAACAGGGTAAGATAGACGCCATTTTGTCGGCCCGCCCCGAGGACAGGCGATCCATCTTCGACGAGGCGTCCGGGACAATGCGATACCGAGTCCAAAAGAGCCAAGCCCAGCGAAAACTGCTGGAGGTCCAGGCCGACCAGCTCCGCGTGGGCGATGTAGCCCGAGAGCTTGGCAGGCAACTGCCTCTTGTGCAGGCCCAGGCGGAACAGGCGCGTTGCTGGCAGGAGCTGTCGGATAGGCTGACACATCTGGACGCGGACCTGCTGTCCTACGACCTGTCGCGCCTGATAAAGCGACTTGCCGTGGTCCGCGAGGAAATAGAGTCTAGCGAGGATCAGGAGCGCGCGCTTACCGCCAGAGCGGCCGAGTGCGAGGCAGCGCTGGAGGAGGCTCGGATGCGAGTGGCCAAGGCCGAGTCGGACGTGGAGGCTCTTCACGGCGCCGTTTCCGAGGCGCGGGCGAAGGCGGAGCGCGTCGCTGGGCAAGAAGGCCTTGCCCAGCAGCGATATCAGGCTCTGTCGGATCGCTGCGCCCAGCTGACAGACACGGTCAACTCCCAGCATGAACGCTTGGCGAAGCTAGCGGATGAGTACGAGATTGCGTGCTCCAAAGCCAAGCAGGCCCGCGCGGACTACGCAGAGCGCGGCTTTACGGCCCGACAGGCCCAGGAGCGAGTTTCTGCTTTGGCCGCGGCCAGGGCCGCCGCTGAGGCAGATGTGGAAGAGTGCAAGTCCTCGCTCTTTGACGTGCTGGCAAGAGCTTCTGATTTGAGGTCCAAAGTCCGCGCAGGAGAGGATTCGATTAGGCTCTGCGACTTGAGGGCGACCCGCGTTGGCGCACAGCTACAGGAGAAGCAGCGTGAGTATGCGCGGGTTGAGGGCGAGGTGCAAAGCATTGCGCGGGAAGGCGAGAAGCTCTTGCTTCAGTTGGCGCAGGCCGAGGAAGAGGCAGCTCGCTCGCGCGCCGCTTCCGCCGCCGCCCAGGCTGAACGGAAACGGGCTGATGAGCGCGTTGCGGACGCGCGGGCGGAGGAGTCTTCCGTGGCCGCTGCGTACGCCAGTCTGTCGGCGCTGCAACACGACTATGAGGGGTATGGCCGGGCTGTGCGGGCGCTCCTGACAAGCGCTGAATGGAAGCGCGCCGGGCTCCTTGGAGCCGTGGGCGAACTGGTCAGAGCGCCGCGCGAGTATGAGCGGGCGGTCGAAGCCGCCTTGGGGCCCGCGGTTCAGAACATTGTGGCTGCAACATCGCGTGTATCGGAGGAGGCCATATCGTTCCTCAAAGAGAAGCGCGCTGGGCGCGCCACCTTCTTGCCCCTCGACATACTGCGGCCGCTCCCTGCGACAGGCGCGCAGATTCCGCGAAAGGCCAGGGGAGTGATTGGACTCGCCTCTGAACTGGCCGAGTCGGCGCCCGAGCACCGCAAAGCTGTTGAGTATCTTCTGGGTCGCGTGCTTGTTGTACAGGACCTGGAGTGTGGGGTATCGCTGGTCAGGTCGGGCGTGCGCATGCGCATGGTCACTTTGGACGGCGACTTGATCAGCGCCGGCGGCGCCATGACCGGGGGCGAGGCAGGCGACAGGCAGGGTGGACTGATTGCCCGCGCAAGGAGGCTGGAGGAACTCCGGCACAAGCTGGAGCAGGCCAAGGCGTCTGCGCGGCAGGCAGAGCAAGGCCGTGCATCAGCGCACGAGCTGCTAGGGAGGCGGCAGGCCGAACTGGAAGAAGCCGAGGGCAAGCTGGCCGCGCTGGCGTTGGCGATCAAGGGACAGAATGAGAAGTACAGGATAACTTGCCAGATGCTTCCGCGAGTCGCCGACGAGCTGGCCGGCCTGCAGCTGGAGCTGGAATCTGTAATGGGCGAGAGGGAGGCTACATCGGCCGAGGTGGGGCGGTTCGCGAGCCGGCTCGAGGCGGTCGACAGCGCCCGGGTCGGGCTGGAAGCGGAGCTTCAGGCGAAGTCAGACGCAATGTCGCAAGTGAAAGCAGAAGAAGCGGAAACGGCGGCGACCCGCTCAAGTCTGAGCGCGGATGCGGCAGCTTTGGGCGAGAGAGTCAGTGCTTTCGAGGCTGCAAAAGTCAAGGCCCAAGCAGAGCTGGAGTCATGTCGCGCCGAGCTTGAGCGTCTTATGGAGCAAGAAAGAGCTGTCCGTGGGGAAGCTGTCAGCGCCAAGCAGGAAATGGCGATGTTGCACGAAGCGGCGGCTGCCTCCGCGCTCGAGTTCGAAGGGGCCAAGGAACAGCTGGAGGCGGCGAGAGCGCATCGAGCTGACGAGCTTGCATTGGCCAATGAGGCCGAACGGGCAGCCAGAGCTGCGCGTCGAGGGCAGTCCGTCATCGGCGGCAAGCTGGGCGATGCCAGGGTCTTAGAAGCCCGCCTGAGCGCTGAGCGCGAGGCCGTTGCGGAAAGACTCTTTACCTCATATTCGCTCAGCCGGGATGATGCCATCGCGCGCAATGTGTGCATCCCGGAGCAGATGTCGCGAGAGGATGCGCAGCTTGAGATCAGGAGTCTCCGCAGTCAGCTCGACCAGCTTGGTCCGGTCAACCACGCTGCCATAGAAGACAGCAAGGCGCTGGCCGAAAGGCACCGTTTCCTCGAAGAGCAGTTGGCTGATCTGGAGTCTGCTCAGGAGTCTTTAGGCGAGGTGATCCGCGAGTGCGACCGCGTCTGCGTCAAGCAGTTTGCGGAGACCTTTGAAGCGATCAGACAGGAGTTCTCTCGGATCTTCCAGGACGCTTTCGGCGGCGGCACAGCCGATCTCGTGTTGGAAGACCCCGGCAATCCGTTGGAAAGCGGCGTGGAGATCGTGTGCCAGCCGCCGGGGAAGAAGCTGGCTAGACTGACGCTGCTGTCGGGAGGCGAGAAGGCTCTGACCGCCATTGCCCTCCTGTTTGCGATAATGAGGGTTCGGCCCAGCCCAGTGTGTGTGCTGGACGAGATAGACTCCGCGCTGGATGAGGCCAACCTGGCCCGATTCGCGGAGTTGCTTCGGGATGTTTCCAAAGGGGTTCAAGTCATATTGATCACACATAGAAAGCGCACAATTGAGTGCGCTGACACTCTGTTTGGGGTGACCATGGAGGAATCCGGCGTATCAAAAGTGTTCTCCATACGAGCAAGCGATTACAGCATTTGAGCTGATGGGGGTATTTGGATGTCGCCTTCGTTTATCTCAGCGCTTCGCAGTGGACTCGAAAGAACCAGGCACGCGCTGGCAGACAGGATAGAATCGGTTTTTGCCGGGAGGCCCGTTCTGGATGAGGAGACCTTAGACGAACTGGAGGCTGTACTCATCCAGGCGGATCTTGGGATTTCCGCAACGGAATCCATCATCAACTCCGCGAGGATTAGGGCAGCCCGCAAAGACAAGCTGAATGCGAAAGGCGCGATGGCCCTCATCCAGCAGGAGCTTCAGGCCTTGCTCGGGGATGAGCCGAGCGCGCTGGCGCGCGCGGCGACCCCGCCGACCGTGATCATGGTGGTGGGGGTCAATGGGACGGGAAAGACCACATCCATCGGGAAGATCGCAGCCATGCTGGGCGCCGGAGGCGACCATGTCGTCTTGGGGGCAGCCGACACATTCCGGGCGGCTGCCATCGACCAGCTGGAGGTGTGGGGCAGGCGAGCGGGGTGCGCCCTGGTGCGTCATCAGGAGGGAGCGGACCCCGCCGCGGTGGCTTTCGATGCCTATCAGGCGGCGCGAGCGCGAGGCGCAGACTACCTGATTGTAGACACTGCCGGGAGGTTGCACACCAAGAGCAATCTCATGGAGGAGCTGAAGAAGATCAAACGCGTGATCTGCCGAGAGTGTCCGTCCGCTCCCCACGAGATCCTGCTGGTCGTGGACGCCACCACCGGCCAGAACGCCATCGCCCAGGCCAAGGTGTTCAACGAGGCCGTGGGCGTCACCGGAATAGTCCTCACCAAACTCGATGGCACCGCGCGAGGCGGCATAGTGGTTGCCATCACTCAGGAGCTGGGTATCCCTGTAAAGTTCGTCGGCGTTGGCGAAGGCGTGGATGACCTCAGGCCTTTCAGCCCCGGCGAGTTCATACAGGGGATATTGCGCGCTTAGTCGGGCACCTCAGGGGCGCCGCAGGGGTGTTGACATATGAGGTCGTGCAAGCTATACTCCATAGTGTAAAGGTTCCGACCTTAACACTTACGCGGTGGGCGATGGCAGATGCTTGGCAAGGTGCTGAGAATGGCGTCCCTCCTAGATGTCTACTCTTCGCTTCTGACGGATCGTCAGCAAGAGATATGCAGTATGTATTATCTGAGCGACTATTCCCTTTCGGAGATATCCGAGCTCAAGGGGGTATCGCGGCAGGCCGTTCACGATGCGCTGGCCCGCTCCGAGCAGGCGATGGAAGACTACGAAAGCAAGTTAAGGCTTGTGCGAGACTCGGAGACCAGGCGGTTGCAGCTGGACGCGCTTGCGGACAGTCTTTCGTCCGTAAGCGAGGCGTTGAGCGATGCAGCGCGTACCCTGGGCGGCGCCGGCTGCGATGACGATTCGAGTATCGGTTGCCGCCGCCGTTGGGATATGCATCTGGATCCGAATCGGGATCCGGACCCGGGCCGGGATGATGATCTGGATCATGCCCGGGCCTGCCTGGCCGATGGCGCAGATGGAGTGGAGCAGTGCCGAAGGATCGTGGCGACGATGAAAGCAGGCGGCGAGTTGATTCTGCGGGAGAACCATGACTGAGGCGGGGCTTTGGCGAAAGGCCTTGAGGGCATTGAAGAGGGGAAAGGTGGGCTTTGATGTTCGAGAATCTATCTACTCGGCTTCAGGGAGTTTTCAAGAACCTTCGAAACCGTGGGAAGCTCACCGAAAAGGATGTTGATCTGGCCCTTCGCGAGGTGAGGTTGGCCCTGCTCGAGGCGGACGTCAACTTCAAGGTTGCAAAGGGATTCGTGGATAGAGTCAGAAAGCGCGCTGTGGGCGAAGAGGTTCTGGCCAGCCTAACGCCGGGGCAGCAGGTAGTGAAGATAGTCAATGACGAGCTTACGGGGCTCATGGGCGGGCAATCAGCCAGAATCGTCTTTTCGCCTAAGCCCCCAACCATCATTATGCTGGTTGGACTGCAGGGTTCAGGGAAGACGACAAGCTGCGCTAAGCTGGCAAACCTCTTGCGCAGGCAGGGGAGAAAGCCGCTCCTTGTAGCAGCCGATGTCTATAGGCCGGCAGCGATTAAGCAGCTACAGGTGCTCGGAGCGCAGCTTGGCGTGGAGGTGTTCACGCTGGGCGACCGCACTGCGCCAGCCGACATTGCCGCGGCAGCGGTGGAGCGCGCGCGTGGTATGGGGTATGACACCGTCATACTGGACACAGCCGGGCGCCTGCACATCGACGATGAGATGATGGCGGAACTGGAAAGGGTCAAGGCGCGAGTGGCGCCTGCCGAGATACTGCTGGTTGTGGATGCTATGACAGGCCAGGACGCAGTGAATGTAGCCGCCGTGTTCAATGAACGCCTGGGTATCGATGGCGTCATCCTCACCAAACTCGATGGGGATGCCCGCGGCGGCGCAGCATTGTCGGTTCGGGAGGTTACGGGCAAGCCCATCAAGTTCGTCACAACCGGTGAGAAACTCGATGCCCTCGAGCAGTTCCATCCGGACCGCATGGCGTCGAGGATCTTGGGAATGGGCGATGTGCTGACGATCATCGAGAAGGCTCAGGAAGCTTTCGATCTGGAAGAGGCCAGGAAACTTGAAGAAAAACTTCGCAAGCAGGAGTTCACCTTGGAAGACTTTCTGCGGCAGCTCCAGGACGTGAGAAAGATGGGTCCTCTTGATCAGCTGCTTGGCATGATCCCGGGGATCGCCAAGTCCAAGGCCCTCAAGGATGTACAGGTCAATGAGAAGGATTTCTCCAAGATCGAGGCCATCATAAGGTCTATGACGGTGTCGGAGAGACAGAACCCTTCGATCATAGACGGCTCCAGAAAACGCCGCATAGCAGCGGGAAGCGGTACGCGGGTGCAAGACGTCAACGCGCTGCTCAAGCAGTTCGGCCAGGCCCGCAAGATGCTCAGGCAGTTCAGCGATGTTTCCAAGCGCGGTGGCCCTGTGGGAAAACTCCCATTTATGCCATAGACAGATCAAGCAAGACATCAGATCACGTGAGCAAATCGTTCGGAGGTGTAGGAACCAAAATGGCCGTTCGTATCAGGCTGACCAGAACAGGCGCTGCCAAGCAACCGCACTACCGGTTGGTGGTGGCGGATTCCAGATCGCCCAGGGATGGGCGGTTCATTGAGATCATCGGGCACTACAACCCTCGCATGGACCCGCCTGAGCTCGTAGTAGACGCGGAGAAGGCCGCCGAATGGATCAAGCGGGGAGCGCGCCCGTCCGAAACCGCGCGCGCCCTTCTTGCAAAGGCCGGAGTTGGGGGAAGAGGCAAATCATCACGATCCGAAGAGGTCTCTGCAGCAGAGGCCGAGTCGGTACAAGATTAGTCGGTGCGGTCAATGGCTACAAGCAAGAAGAATAGAGTGGAACTTCGAGACCTAGTACACTACCTAGCCTCGAACTTAGTGGACGAGCCGGATATGGTCCAAGTGAGGGAGATTGAAAACGGCGATAGCGTCATACTCGAGGTATCGGTGGCCCAGGAGGACATGGGCAAGGTGATCGGGAGGCATGGACGGGTAGCCCGAGCCATCCGCACAGTTACGAAAGCGATGGCTGCGCGTCAGGGCAAGCGAGCGATGGTTGAGATAGTCGAATGACCTCAGCACAGGGCCGGATGGTACTGGTCGGCTGGATCGTGGGCACGCACGGGGTAAACGGGGAAGTCAAGGCGAGGCCTTGCTCGGGTGTTCCGGATCGGTTCGTCGGACTCGCCCGACTGTTTCTGGGGCCGCCGGAGCCGGCTGACCATGGGGCGAACGATGGTGAATACAAGCCCGTTCATCTGGAGTCGGCCCGTTCACATAAGGGCATGGCTCTCATCAGAATCGAGGACATCGCCCAACTTGATGCGGCGCGAGCTCTTGAGGGTCTGGGGCTGTACTTGCCCGCTTCCGAGCTGCCAACGCTGCCTGAGGACGAGTTCTACAGCTTCGAACTGGCGGGGTTGGCGTGTGAATCCACCACCGGCGAGCGCCTTGGCACTGTAGTCGAAGTGCTTGAGATGCCGGCGAGCGATGTGCTCCTGGTCCGGCCCGAGCAGGGCCCGAGCTTCTTGGTGCCTGCAACGGGCGATATCGTGCGGCACGTGGATGTTGCAGGAGGTCGCCTTGTGATTGACGACAGACCCGGGTTGAGGTGAACCAACGGCATGGAAATCGATATCCTCACGATCTTCCCCGGGATGTTCTCGGGCGTCATGTCAGAGAGCATTCTGGGACGGGCGCAAGAGAAGGGAATTCTGACGGTGAGAGTCCATGATATTCGGGATTTCGCCATTGGCAAGCATCGAGTAGTCGATGACTATCCATTCGGGGGCGGGCCGGGTATGGTCATGAAGCCCGAGCCGATTGCTGCAGCTATTGAGCATGCTCTGGAATGCAGGATTGGCGCAGGGCGAGGCGAATCGCGCGTGGTGTTGACCACTCCCGCCGGGCGTCCGTTCACTCAGGATATGGCCAGAGACTATGCTGTATGCGAGCACCTTGTGATCCTGTGCGGGCACTATGAGGGAATTGACGAAAGGGTGGCCGCGCTGGTCACCGAGGAAGTGTCTATAGGCGATTATGTGTTGACCGGCGGCGAGCTGCCGGCCATGGTGATCGTGGACGCGGCGGCTAGGCTGCTGCCGGGGGCTTTGGGAGATACCGCGAGTGCCCAGGAGGATTCCTTCTGGGACGGTCTGCTGGACTACCCGCACTACACACGGCCCCGGAGATGGAGGGGGCTCGAAGTTCCCGAGGTTCTGCTGTCGGGGGATCATGAGAGAATCAGGAAGTGGCGGCGGGCGCGGTCTTTGGAGCGTACGAAACTGCGTCGGCCTGATCTGCTTGCAGAGGCGGAGATCTCGGCGGAAGACATGGAAATACTGCAGACCCTTGCCCCTTGATTGGATGGGTTTCCTTGTGGTATACTGACGTCTGTCGAAAAGCGGTTGAGGAGTGGAATTGCTGTGAGCATCATTGATACAATAGAACGTGAGCAGATGCGCGACAATCTGCCCGATTTCGGCCCGGGCGACACAGTCAAGGTGCATGTTCGGGTTGTTGAGGGTAGTCGCGAGCGCATACAGGTGTTCGAGGGTGTTGTGATCGGCAGAAACGGCAGCGGCGTCTCAGAGACGTTCAACGTCAGAAAGCTGTCGTCCGGAATAGGCGTGGAGAGGATCTTCCCTCTGCATTCGCCCAAGATCGACAGGATCGAAGTGGTCAGATTCGGCGATGTGCGCCGAGCCAAGCTGTACTACTTGCGCGGTCGCGTGGGCAAGAAGGCCAGGATTCGCGAGAGGAAGCGAGAACAGGCTAAGGCATAGGGCAGATTGGGCAAGCTCCGCTGAGTGGTTGCGGCCGGGCCGGGCTATACCCGCGCCCGGCATTTGCGTACTCGGGTGTCAGAGGCAGAGAGGAGGTAGGGGGCAGATGAGCCAAAGCTGGTTTCCGGGGCACATGGCAAAAGCAGTTACCCAGATTAAGCAGAGTATGAAGCTAATCGATGTGGTGATCGAGATTCTCGATGCGCGGGCGCCCCAATCCACCTCCAACTCTCACCTCGATGAGGCGCTTGGGAGCAAGCCCAGAGTAGTAGTGCTCAACAAGTCCGACCTGGCCGATACGCGGGCCACTCGGGCATGGCTTGACGCTTTGGGGCCAACGGCGCTCGGAGTTGTGCAGGCCAACTGCCAGAAGGGATCAGGGGTCAAGGAAGCCATAGACCTGGCTGAAAAGGCGGCCGCCTTGGCCCAGGGCGAAAGCGATGACCTGCGGCGCAGACGGCGATATCGCAGTGTTGTGGTAGGCATTCCCAATGTGGGCAAATCTTCCTTCATTAACAGAGCAGCCAGACGTTCGGGCGCCAAGACGGGTGATCGACCGGGTGTGACCCGCGCCAACCAGTGGCTGGTCGTGAGCCCGCGCATGGAGCTGCTCGACACGCCTGGAATCATGCCTCCGCGTGTTGACGATCCGGCGGTCTGGTTCGCCTTGGCCGCACTGGGCTGCATTGATGATGATCTGCTCGACATGGAGGCTCTTGCGATGCGGCTGATGTCGCACCTTTCCCAGCTGGGAGCGGTTGAGTTTCGGGCCAGATACGCGGTGCCCGACGAGATGAGCGATGCGGCGAGGGTGCTTGAGCACATATCTCGCAAGCGCGGATGCCTGAAGACGGGCGGAGAGGCCGACACCGCAAGAGGCGCGACCTTGATCGTCAGGGACTTCAGATGCGGCAGACTGGGCCGCGTCACGCTGGAGAGGCCGTAGCCATGGTCGATCTGGAAGCGCTGGGGAAGTTCGACGATGCTATTCGGGGGATTGGGTTCCCTGTCTTGGCGGGTGTGGATGAAGCCGGACGGGGACCTCTGGCCGGACCGGTGGTGGCGGCCGCGGTTGTGATGCGCGAGGGCGTGCATCCCTGTGGCGTGGCGGACTCGAAGATGCTCTCGGCCGCAAAGCGCATGGCCGCACTGGAGCGGATCATGGACAGCTGTGTCGAGGTGAGCTTGGGCGCGGCATGGCCTGAAGAGATAGACAAGCTCAACATCAGAGTCGCCGCGTTGCTCGCCATGTCCAGAGCAATGTCCCAGCTGGCCGGGCAGGTCGATCTGGCCCTGGTAGACGGACGGGATCTGCCCGCGCTGAACTGCCCGGGCGTTGCGCTGGTTAAGGGAGATTCCCGGAGCGAGTGCGTGGCCGCTGCATCGATAGTCGCCAAGACGGCCAGGGACGGCATCATGTGCCGACTGCACCAAGCCTATCCTGAGTATGGCTTCGACCGGCACAAGGGATACCCTACCCGTGAACACCTAGAGCGCCTGGCGGTGCTGGGTCCGTCTCCAGTGCACAGGAAGAGCTTTCGCGGCGTGGTGAGGGCGGGCTAATCCTCATCGCATACGAAATGATTGCGGGATCACCCGAAAGGGTGATTTTTGCCGTTTATGGGAGGACATAGGCGCCCGCCGTCGAACTGGTAGACCTTGAGGGGGAGGCGCTCATGTACACGCAGGAGGTCGGTCGCGAGGGGGAGAACCTTGCCCGAAACTATCTGGAGTCGATCGGCTATGAGATACTCCAACGCAATCTGCGGTTGGGTCACGGCGAGATCGACATTCTGGCGCGCGATGGCGATGTGCTGGTGGTGGTGGAGGTGAAAACCCGGCGTTCCACCGCTTTCGGTCGCGCTGAGGAACAGCTCACTGCGGGGAAGCTTCGCACATTGCGCAATCTTGCTGCGAGAGTGGCGGCGGCGCACCCCGGCGTGTCTGTGCGTGTAGACGTCATCGCTGTGGCGGCCCATGCATCGCCGAGCGGGCCCCTGGAAGGAGCTGTCATTACGCACCTACAAGGCGTAGCGCTGTGACGATGTAGTGTGGGAGGAGGCTCCAGATGCTTGCAATCGTGAAGGGCTGTGCAGTCATGGGCATTTCCGGCGTGCCTGTGGCGGTTGAGGCCGACCTCGCAAGAGGCCTGCCTTCGTTCGACATCGTGGGCCTACCCGACTCCACCGTGCGCGAATCACGCGAACGAGTCAGGGCGGCCATACGGAACTCGGGCTACGATTTCCCATTGGCCCGAATCACCATAAACCTCGCGCCCGCCGACATCCGCAAAGTAGGGGTGGGGCTCGATCTGGCGGTGGCTGTGTCGATACTTGCTGCATCGGGGCAGGCGCCTGGCCGCAACCTGGAATACATTACGTTCATGGGCGAATTGTCGCTGGATGGTATGCTCAGGCCGGTTCGTGGTATCCTGCCTGGCTGCGCGGCGGCGCTTGGTTCGGGCAGTGATTGCGTGATGGTGCCCCACGACAATGCGGGCGAAGCCAGTTGCGTATCGGGCTTGGATGTTGTGTCCGTTGGTACGCTGGAGGAGGCAGTTGAATACCTCAGTTCAGGCACAGTTCCAAGGCGCGTATGCCGCCGCTTGCGGCCCCCCGATACGCCCGCGTCCATGGCCGAGTGCGACTTCGACCAGGTCCTGGGGCAGGACGCGGCCGTCAGAGCCATCCAGGTGGCGGTGGCGGGCGCCCACAACCTGATCATGGTGGGGCCTCCCGGAGGCGGAAAGACGCTGCTTGCATCGTGCGTGCCGTCGATCCTTCCCGCGATGGACGAGGCGGAAGCCTTGGAGGTCACATGCATCCAGAGCGTTGCCGGCGCGGCGCCTCCCGATGGACTCGCTCGCAATCGGCCGTTTCGACGCCCGCATCACACCGTCAGCCTTGCCGGCATGCTCGGAGGCGGGAATCCACCTCTGCCGGGCGAGGTAACCCTGGCGCACAGGGGCGTTCTGTATCTCGACGAGTTCTGCGAGTTTCCGCCCCGAGTCATCGAAAGCCTCCGAGGCCCGATGGAAGACGGGTTCATCGTAGTGTCCCGTTCGCGAGGCACGGTCAGTTTCCCGTCTCGATTCATGCTGATAGCATCGGCGAATCCGTGTCCATGCGGCTACCTTGGCGACCCTGAACGCCCGTGCATCTGTCAGGGCGCGGCCCTAATGCGATACCGACGAAAGTTGACTGGTCCGGTGATCGACCGGATCGATATCCAGATAGAGGTGCCTCGCGTCAGGCGATCCGACCTGGAAAGACCCATGGCGTTGGTCACATCCGATGGTGTCCGCCGCGGGATCTCGCACGCCAGGGCGCGACAGGCAGAGCGCTTCGGCGGGAAGGGATTGACCAATTCGACCATGGCGCCGCACAGAATCGAAAACGCGGCGCGTCTCGCCCCGAAAGCTCGGAGGCTGCTTCTGGACGCTGTCGACCACATGGCCCTTTCGGCCCGAGCCTATCACAAGCTCATCCGGGTTGCCAGGACCATTGCCGATCTTGACGATTCCGAAAACGTGGTGGACGAGCACGTGCTGGAGGCCTTGCAATATAGGCTCTTGGAGTGCGAGCCAAGGATGGTGTTGGCATATGGATGAGGAGAAGCACGACATCACTTGGGACGATCTTTCTGAACCACAGGATGCAGAACTGGCATGTTGGGTCTTCTGGCACAAGTGCCCGGGGATAGGTCCGCGCTCCTTTCGGCGCCTGCTCGATGAGTTCGGCACGGCGGCCGATGCGGCGGAAGCTGCAGCCCGGGGCGCAAAGCGCCCGTCCTGTGTGAGCTATGAAGGCTGGAGGTTCGCTGCATCCACGCCCAGCGCAGCGAGTGTGGGCCAACGTGAGCTGGAGTTGGCGTCAAGGCACGGAGCCCGGGTGATAGCTGTGCCGAGCCCGGAATACCCGCCCATGCTTCGTACGATCTATGATCCTCCCATGGTTTTGTATGTCATGGGGAGGGCGTCCCTTGCCAACGTGCCGTGGGTGGCGATAGTGGGATCCAGGTCAGCTACATCTTATGGTACCGGCGCGGCCAGATACTTGGCGCGCCAGCTATCGGCGGCAGGCATCGGCATCGTGAGCGGCATGGCCAGAGGTGTCGACTCCGCGGCGCATCGAGGGGCGATTGAGGCCAAGGGGGTCACCGCAGGCGTGATTGGATCGGGGTTCGGATATTACATGACGCCCAGGTTACAATGCCTTGCTCGGGAGGTAATGCATTCGGGCTGCGTGATATCTCCTTTCAGCATGAACTACCCGGCTTCGCGCGGCACTTTCCCGGCCCGCAACCGCGTCATAAGCGGCATGTCCCATGCGTGCCTCGTTATGGAGGCGGGCACGAAAAGCGGCGCGTTGGTCACATCGCGTTTCGCCGAAGACCAGAACCGAGATGTGTTCGCGCTTCCCGGCGATATCAACCGCCCCACTTCGGCAGGCACGAATGCTCTCATATACGATGGAGCGCGCCCGGTACTTGGAGCGCGGATGCTCATTGAGGAACTAGCGTCCATGGGGGTTCCGGTGAAGTCGCAGAATACGGCAAGCCACGCGCGAGCGCGATCCCTTGGCCCGGTAGATGAGGCTGTCTTCGAGGCGGTCCAGTCAGATTCGTCATTTGAAGACATCCATCGATCCCTGGCAATGCCTGCGCGCGATGTGCTCACGTCTCTGTCGCGGTTGGAGGTGGCGGGCCTGATCGTACGCGGCGCAGGCTTGCGATTCAGCAGGAGGCGTTGTTGACCCCGAATGTGCCCTGGGTTAAACTGTTTGTGACATCGAGCATCGGAGGTGGCCGTATGGGCAAGACTCTTGTCATCGTGGAGTCGCCGGCCAAAGTGAAGACGCTGTCCAAGTTTTTGGGGCGCAAATACACTGTGAAGGCATCTATTGGTCACGTGCGTGACCTGCCCAAGAGCAAGCTGGGAGTGGACGTGGACAACGGGTACACTCCTCAGTACATAAATATCCGCGGAAAGGGAGATGTCATCCGTGAGCTCAGGGAAGCGGCCAAGAAAGCCGACAGCGTGCTTTTGGCCACTGACCCCGACCGCGAAGGCGAAGCCATATCGTGGCATCTGGCGCACATTTTGAAACTCGATCCCGCGTCTGATTGCAGGATCGAGTTCAACGAGATCACGGAGAATGCGGTGCGCAACGCGCTTGCCAAACCCAGGCCGATAGATATGGGTCGGGTAGACGCGCAACAGGCTCGGAGGGTACTCGACCGGCTGGTGGGCTACAACCTAAGCCCGTTTCTTTGGCGTAAGGTACGACGAGGATTGTCCGCTGGGCGCGTGCAGTCATCGGCGCTCAAGCTGATCTGCGACCGCGAGCGGGAGATACAGGACTTCGTGATTGAAGAGTATTGGACTCTTTCCGCTATGCTCGCGCCTGGGGCGCGAGGCAGGAAGTTCTCAGCTCGCTTGGCGCCATCGGACGATCAGCGCATGTCGCAGCAGGATGTGGATAGGATCGTCGGCGAACTGGAAGGCGCCGACTATATAGTGAAGTCCGTTACACTGAAGGAACAAGCGCGACGACCTTCGCCGCCCTTCACCACCAGTACGTTGCAGCAGGAAGCCTTCAGGAAATTGGGGTTTTCTGCAAGGCGCACAATGGCAGTAGCGCAACAGCTCTATGAGGGCGTCGAGCTTTCGGGCGAAGGGCACGTAGCCCTGATCACCTACATGCGCACCGACTCCACTAGGATATCGCAGGAGGCCCAGTCGGCTGCGCGCGATTTTGTCAAGAATAGATACGGCGAGAACTACATTCCCGCGAAGGCGCGGGTCTACCGGTCCAGGAAGGGCGCTCAAGACGCGCATGAAGCCGTCAGGCCTACCCAAGTCGGTCGCAGTCCGGAAAGCCTCGCGGGCAGTCTCGGTCGTGACCAGCTCAGGCTGTATAAGCTGATCTGGTCGCGCTTCATGGCCAGTCAGATGGCTAATGCGGTTTTCGACGCCACCACTGTCGACATCGATGCCGAATCCGCCCGGGCCAGGCATGCATTCCGCGCTACCGGGCAGGTAATGAAGTTTGCAGGGTTCACTGTGGTGTACACAGAGGGGCGCGACGATGAGAAGGCCGAGAAGGACCAACGGGAACAGGCTCTTCCGCCGCTTTCGGCGGGCATGAAACTGACCCTCGTGGAGCTTTTGCCGGAGGAACACCACACCCAACCACCCCCGAGGTTCACAGAGGCTACGCTCGTTCGTGAGCTGGAGAAGCACGGCATCGGAAGGCCTAGCACCTACGCGCCGATTATCGATACCATTCGAAAGCGTGATTACGCTGAGCTGGAGCAGAAACGCTTCAAGCCCACAGATGTGGGATTGACCGTATGTGATCTGCTGAGCGAGCATTTTCCGAACGTGGTGAACCTGAAGTTCACGGCGGCAATGGAGAAAGAACTCGACGGCATCGAGGAGCAGAGGTCTGATTGGGTACAGATAACCGACAAGTTCTACAAGCCGTTCTCAGAGAGACTCCGGGAGGCGGACGCGCTGGCAGAGCGCGTGGTCATCGCGGACGAACCCACAGACGAGGAGTGTCCGCAGTGCGGCCTGGCTAAGCTGGTCATAAAAACCGGCCGGTTCGGCAAGTTCATTGCGTGTCCGCGCTATCCTGAGTGCAACTACCGCAGGAGCATTGCCCGCAAGGTGGATGCCGTCTGCCCGGAGTGCGGCGGCGATATGGTCCAGCGAAGGAGCAAAAAGGGACGCGTCTTCTACGGCTGCGCCCGGTATCCGGAGTGCGAATTCGTGTCGTGGAACCCTCCATCGGGCGTTGCGTGTCCCAAGTGTGCATCCTTCACCACGGCGAAGCGGCTGCGGTCCGGCATCAAACACACGTGTGCCAATCCCAAATGCAAGCACGAATGGACTGCCGAGCAGGAAGGCCGCGGCGCGCGTCAGTCGGAGGCGAGCAAGGTTGCAGAATGAGGTCACGGTGATCGGGGGCGGGATGGCCGGCAGCGAAGCGGCGTGGCAGGCTGCGCGTCTGGGCGTCCGCGTCAGGCTGGTCGAGATGCGTCCCGCTGTAAGCACGGGGGCGCATTCCACTCCCGACTTCGCCGAACTCGTCTGCAGCAATTCCCTCGGATCCGACAGGGAAGGCACCGCCCCGGGCCTGCTCAAAGAGGAACTGCGCAGCCTCGGATCCATCGTCATGAAGTGCGCCGATGCAAACCGCGTGCCCGCGGGGCAGGCTCTCGCGGTGGATCGCAAGCTGTTCAGCGAGTGCGTAACGCGATGCATTCAATCCATACCCGGGATTGAACTGCTCAGGGAGGAAGCGCTGTCGATACCGGGCGAGGGAATAGTGATTGTGGCCACAGGGCCGCTCACTTCGCCTGCGCTCGCCGCGGATATTGCCGGTTTTCTCGGCGAGGAACACCTTCATTTCTTCGATGCGGCGGCGCCCATAGTCGATGGCGATTCCATAGACTTGGCCGCGACTTTCTGGGCGTCCAGGTACGGCAAGGGAGATGCTGACTATCTGAACTGCCCCATGAACCAGGCGGAATACGATGCGTTCTGGGAAGCGCTCGTGTCGGCCGATGTATCCAAGCTGCACGAATTTGAGTCGCTCCGGCTGTTTGAGGGATGTATGCCTGTGGAGGAACTAGCGCGCCGCGGGCGCGATACGCTTCGCTTCGGCGCGATGAAGCCTGTGGGGCTCATCGATCCGCGCACCGGCAAGCACCCCCATGCCGCCGTGCAGCTCAGGCGAGAGAATGCCCCCGGCTCTCTATTCAACATCGTGGGCTTTCAGACCAGGCTGACGCAGTCTGAGCAGAGACGCGTGTTTCGCATGATACCCGGACTCGAGCAGGCTGAGTTCCTTCGCTACGGAATGATGCACCGAAACACCTACATCAACGGCCCGGCGCACCTCGGCCCCGCGCTGTCGCTTAAGCGAGCGCCTCGCGTGTTCATGGCGGGGCAGATAACAGGGGTTGAGGGCTACCTCGAGTCAACCGCCATGGGGTTGGTCGCCGGAATCAACGCGGCCCTTGCGGCGCAGGGAGCGGAGCCAGCGATGTTTCCGCCTGCAACGGCCGTTGGCGCGCTGTGTGAGTATGTATCCACGCCTGCTGCGCGCGACTATCAGCCGATGAATGTGAATTTCGGCCTGTTGCCGACCCCTGTTCTACCCGAGCGATTCAAGGGGAGGCGGCGCGAGAAAAGAGCGCGACAGATAGGCGAAGCGCGGACGGCAATGTCTCGATTTGCGCAGAGCCTGTCGCAGCGCGGGATTGTCCTGCCCTGTGCTGATCGCGTCCGATATGGAGGAGACGGACGGCCATGAGTTGGATCCAAAGCTACGCTCGGCATCTTCAGTCGGAACGCAACCTCTCCGCCAGGACTGTCCAAGCGTACACTGCAGATGTTGCGCAGTTCATATCCTTTTGTGAACACCTGGGCATCACTGAAGACAGTCCTGACCAGATCGGAGTGGGCGCCATACGTAAGTTCCTGTCCATGTTGCAGTCGCAAGGCATGAGCGCGAGCAGCGTTTCGAGGAAACTCAGTTCCATACGGTCCTATATGCGCTTCTTGGCGCGCGAGGGCGCCATTGAGACTAATCCGGGCATCGCCATAAGGCGGGTCAGGCGGCCCCGGCGCCTTCCGCGGGCGCTGGACCGGGACGATGTAACGCACCTGCTTGCGGCGGCGGGAGGCGCATCGCCCCAGGCCATTCGCGACCGTGCCATCTTTGAGCTCCTATATTCGTCGGGCATTCGCCTGTCGGAGCTTGTTGGCATAGACTTAGGGGACTACTCGCCCGGAACGCGCAGTGTGAGGGTGTTGGGTAAGGGAGCGAAGGAGAGAATAGCGCCTGTGGGCTCGTACGCGATTGAGGCTTTAGGGGATTACCTGGCGACTGCCAGGCCTCGCCTGCTCGGCGGGCGCGAGTCCGATGCGCTCTTCGTGAACAGATATGGTCAGCGCCTCTCGGGGCGGTCGGTGGAACGCGCCATGAAGAAGTATCTCATGAAAGTGGGTCTGCCCGCGCGAGCCACCCCGCACTCGCTACGGCATTCCTTCGCGACTCATTTGCTGGATTCCGGCGCTGATCTGCGCTCTGTCCAGGAGCTCTTGGGGCACTCCGACATCTCCACAACGCAGATCTACACGAGTGTTTCACGGGAAAGACTCCGCCGGGTCTACCAAAAGACCCATCCAAGGGCTAAGGCGACTGATTCATCAGGGCAGCGGGGTCCAGGGAGGGATGAATAGTTGGCCGTTCGTGATGAAAGCAGGTTCATATCCACAACTGTGGTAGGGGTGTTGCGCGATGGCAGGTGCGCTCTGGGCTCCGATGGGCAGGTCACTTTGGGCAACACCGTGATGAAGCACGGCGCCCGCAAGATAAGGAGGTTGCCCGATTGGAACGTGCTGGTGGGCTTCGCGGGCTCAGCCTCTGATTCGCTGGCGCTACTTGAGCGGTTTGAAGGCAAGCTATCGGAGCACAAGGGTAACCTGGTCCGGGCGGCAACGGCGCTCGGACGCGAATGGCGCACTGATCGCGTTCTTCAAAAGCTGGAGGCGCTGCTGATAGTGACCGATGGCCAGCGAATGCTGGTTCTGTCGGGCAGCGGCGAGGTTCTCGAGCCTGACGACAACATAGCGGCAGTGGGTTCAGGAGGCGCGTACGCCTTGGCAGCCGCCAGAGCCTTGGCTCGGCACACACAGTTATCTGCGCCTGAGATCGTTCGCGAATCGCTGGCGATTGCGGCCGACATCTGCATATACACGAATAACAACACCACTATCGAAGAGATCTAGCCCGGGAGGCGTTCACATGGAGAACCTGACTCCGCGTAGGATCGTGGAGGAACTTGACAAGTACATCGTAGGGCAGGCGCAAGCCAAGAAGGCGGTGGCTATAGCTCTTCGCAACCGCCGTCGAAGGCTGGCGCTCTCCGGGGAGATGCAGGAGGACATCATCCCCAAGAACATACTGATGATAGGTCCCACGGGAGTGGGGAAGACCGAGATCGCTCGGAGGTTGGCGAGGCTTGTGCACGCCCCTTTCATCAAAGTCGAAGCGACCAAGTTCACAGAGGTCGGGTATGTAGGCCGCGATGTCGACAGCATCATACGCGATCTGGCCGAGGTATCCGTACGCATGGTGCGGTCTGAAAGGACCGCTGCTGTCGAGGAGCGCGCCAGGTTTCACGGCGAGGAACGCCTTCTTGATGTGCTTTGCCCCCTTCCAGCAAAGGAGAAGCCTCCCGTAAACCCGTTCGCAGCCATATTCGGCGCGCAGTCGCAGCGTGATCCCCAGGACGATGCCGCTTTTGAAGCAAGGTTGCAGGCGGCGCGCGCAACGCGGGGCCAGATCCGCGAAAGGCTCGCGCGAGGCGAGCTGGAGGATCAGATTATCGAAGTGGAAGTGGAAGACTCTTCGCCCGGCATGATAGAGGTCTTCTCAGGCAGCGGGATGGAGGAGTTGGGGGTAAACCTCCAGGATCTTCTGGGAGGCATGCTACCACAGAAGCGACGTCGACGCAGAGTGCCAGTGCGCGAAGCCCGAAGAATCCTGACTGCTGAGGAAGCGGCCAAGCTCATCGATGCGGAGGAGGTCGCGGCAGAAGGCATCGCCCGTGCGGAACAGTCGGGCATAGTGTTCCTCGACGAAATCGACAAGATCGCGGCCAAAACTCATGGCGCAGGTCCTGATGTATCCCGCGAGGGCGTTCAGCGCGACATTCTTCCGATTGTGGAAGGATGCACTGTTCAGACAAAGCATGGCCCAGTAAAGACAGGGCACATTCTGTTCATTGCGGCAGGGGCTTTCCACATGTCGAAGCCTTCAGACCTCATCCCCGAGCTGCAGGGAAGGTTCCCCATCCGCGTCGAGCTCGATAGCCTGACGTGTGACGATTTCGTGCGCATCCTAACTGAGCCGAGGAATTCTCTTACTAAGCAATATGCGGCCCTGCTTTCCACCGAAGGCGTCGACTTGTCGTTCACCTCCAACGGCATCCGAGAGATCGCGCGCATCGCCGACGATGTCAACTCCAGCGCTGAGAACATAGGCGCGCGCCGTCTTCACACCATATTGGAGAAAGTCTTGGAAGACGCAGCTTTCAACGCTCCGGAGGAGTCAGGCCGCATCGTCGTGGACGAGGCCTATGTTAGGGCGCGCCTGGCAGACGTCATCTCGCGCAGCGATTTCTCCGACTACATCCTGTAGCAATGTGCTCTGGCCTGTTTCGGGAGTGGAATCTTTGGACAACATAGAACAGCATCACTGCTGAGTCAATTGAGAACGGCAGGTCATTCTCAGCGTGGCATGCGAGAGGAGGCTGCAATGTGAGTTCACTGCTGGAGCGCACGCGCAGGATTACCCGGCTTATCCAAAGCGCCGCGGGCTACTCTGTAAACTTTGGTGAACTGGCCGAAGCGCTAGCCGATGCCACTTCGTGCCAGACGTTCGTGGTCGCCCGAAACGGCAGATTGCTCGGCCATTCTTTGCCCATCGTATTCGAATCTGGCGATGAGCAACCGGAGACTTTGGAGACAGGATTCTTGCCTCGGGAGGCCAATGAAGAACTACTTCGAGTATTGGATACATCGGCGAACATGGCGCCCTCCGGGGGTCTTGACATCTTCTGCGATGAGCTTCTGGGGGGATCGCGGTCGTGCCTTGTTACTGTAGTTCCGGTACAGGGCGCCGGTGAGCGCATCGCCACACTAGTTCTTCTCGAAAGCGATGGTCGCCTGGGCGAGGACGACCTCGTGATCGCCGAGTATGCAGCGGCGGTGGCCGGGATGGAGATTCTGAGGTCGAGGAGCGAGAAGATAGAGCAAGAGGCGCGCAAGCGTGCCGCTGTCCAGATGGCCCTGGACACGCTCTCCTACTCGGAACAGGAGGCAGTTGAGCACATATTCGACGAACTAGCCGGCGATGAGGGGCTTCTTGTCGCCTCCAAGATCGCCGACAGAGTCGGAATTACCAGGTCAGTGATTGTGAATGCCCTCCGCAAGTTCGAGAGCGCCGGAGTGATCGAATCGAGGTCGCTTGGGATGAAGGGCACCTACATCAGAGTCCTCAATGACAAGCTCTTCGACGAACTCGATAAGCTCCGCGCGAGGTGAGGATCGCCGGAGGGAGGATTGCGAAGCGCTGGTCGGTATGGTATAGTACGCGTTGTGCAACTACACACGGCTTCCGATCCGGGCCGCGGTGCCGGCAGGAAAGTGCCGGTGGGGCTGGGAGATGAGGAGTCCGGAGGGAAAACCGCTACAGGAGGGAGGTGATATTCGTGGCAGTAGTGACGATGAAACAACTGCTCGAGGCGGGTGTGCACTTCGGGCACCAGACGAGGCGCTGGAACCCGAAGATGAAGCCCTACATCTTCACGTCGAGAAACGGCATATACATCATCGACCTCCAAAAGACTGTCAGGAAAGCGGACGAGGCGTACAGCTTCGTGCGCGAGCTGGTTCAGGATGGCGGGTCCATCCTGTTTGTGGGCACCAAGAAGCAGGCGCACGACACCGTTGCCGAGGAGGCCCAGCGCTGTGGGATGTTCTGGGTCAATGAGCGTTGGCTCGGAGGAATGCTGACCAACTTCGCGACCATACGCAGGAGAGTCGACCGCATGAAAATGCTCGAACGCATGGAGGAAGACGGTTCCTTTGACGCGCTTCCCAAGAAGGAAGTGCAAAAGCTCATCGCCGAAAGGGAGAAGCTGCAGAAGCGACTGTCCGGGATACGCGACATGAGAAATATTCCCAGCGCGATGTTTGTCATTGATCCCCGCAAAGAGAGAATCGCCGTTGCCGAGGGGCGCCGCCTGGGAATACCCATAATTGCCATTGTGGATACCAACTGCGATCCCGACGAGATCGACTACGTGATACCTGGCAACGATGATGCTATCCGCGCTGTCAGGCTGCTTACATCGAAGATGGCTGATGCAGTCATCGAAGGACGAGAGGGGCTCGATCAGGCGGACGAAGGGCCGGAGGCGGAAGGTTGGCAGGCGGAACAAGCTCAGGACGAGTCTGAGGCGGGTTTCGAGTCTGTCGGCTCGCGAGAGGCTGTAGGCGTAATCGAGTAATTACGGAGGGACGCTTGCAAATGGAAATCACCGCATCCATGGTCAAAGACCTTCGGGAACGCACGGGCGCGGGCATGATGGACTGCAAGAAGGCACTCCTTGAGACCTCAGGCGACCTGGACCGGGCGATCATTGTGCTCAGGGAGAAAGGCCTAGCTGCCGCGTCCAAACGCGCCGGCAGAGAGACCAGCGAAGGCATAGTCGATGCCTACATCCATATGGGCGGCAAGATTGGCGTACTGATCGAAGTGAACTGCGAGACCGATTTCGTGGCAAGGAACGCGCAGTTCCAGGCCTTGGTGCATGATCTGGCCATGCAGGTTGCCGCATCGCGCCCGCTCTATGTTTCGCGCGATCAGGTTCCGGAAGAGGTCATCCAACGCGAAAGGGACATCTACCGTTCCCAGGCGATCCGTGAGGGAAAACCGGAGAAGTTCGCCGACAAGATCGTTGAGGGTAGAATGACGAAATTCTACCAGGAGGTGTGCCTTTTAGATCAGCCCTTCATCAGGGATCCCGGGAAAACCGTGGCCGATCTGATAGGCGAGAATATCGGAACCATCGGGGAGAACATCAGTGTGAGGCGATTCGCGCGTTTCGAGCGCGGCGAGAGTCTCTAGTGGAATTGCAGAGGGGAGAACACGGATGTGTTCTCTCCTTTCGCATCTGTCAGCAAGTGATTGCGTAATGGAGGAGAAAGCCGACAAACATCGAATCCGAATTGGGGGGTGGTCGCTGTGGAAATGCCCAAGTACAGGCGAGTGGTGCTGAAGCTCTCAGGAGAAGCATTCGCCGGCCAAGAGAAGGCCGGGGTGGATTTCGACTCGGTCAAGTGGATCGCCCAGCAAGTAGCGGACGCGCACGAACTAGGCGGAGAAATGGCCATAGTTGTGGGCGGGGGCAACATGTGGCGCGGGGCCGAGGCGAGCCGAAGGGGAATGGATCGGACCACAGCCGATTATGCGGGCATGCTGGCCACTGTGATCAACTCGGTGGTGCTCCAGGATGCGCTGGAGGGCATCGGCATTCCCACCAGAGTGCTGACGGCCATCGAGATGCGGGCGATCGCTGAGCCCCATATCCGTCGAAGAGCCGTGAGGCATCTGGAAAAGGGACGAATCGTCATCTTCGGCGCCGGCACAGGAAACCCGTTTTTTTCCACCGATACTGCCGCGGCGCTGCGTGCGGCCGAAATAGCGGCCGATGCGATCCTCATGGCAAAGCGGGTCGATGGAGTCTACGATTGCGATCCTCGGCAGAACCAAGATGCAACGCTCTTCGAGAAGCTATCGTTCATCGACGTTATCAACCGCGGGCTAGGAGTCATGGATTCCACAGCGGCATCACTGTGTATGGACAACAACATACCCATAGTGGTGTTCAACCTGCTGCGCGATGGAAACATCAGGAGGGCGCTTGCAGGTGAGCCTGTGGGAACCTACATCGGGAGGGATTAGGTTTGTACAAGGACGAAATGTCCA
>CAYYHF010000004.1:0-31202 GCA_964471415.1 uncultured Clostridia bacterium
AGCGAACCGCCCTAGCCTGCGCCCTGGTCTTCCTGGAGCTGAACGCGATAGAGATGCGCGACCCGGATGGAATGCTCTATGTCGCGATGATCGATGTTGCTTCAGGGGGCCTGAGCAAACAGCAACTTGCTGATATCCTTCGCGGACTGTCTGCCGACTAGGTAGGGCTCGATGAGTATCTTTCGTGCTGAGTTCGGCCACAACACGCCGTAGCCTCAGCTCTGCGCTCCCAGTTCGCAAGCATGTTACACATACCACCAGATGGTTGTTCCCGCATCGCTCGCCCTCGCGGGAGGGGGGGTGTAGGTCCTCAGGCGGATCCCTGCTCCCTGGACCAGGTCCCCGTCAAAGTGGTTTTCAGCATTGGGCGGACACGAGCGGCGGGGAACGGCGCGGTGTTGGCGGGATTCTGCAGTGCTGGGTGTTGCGCCTTTCATCTGACTGCATTGTAAGCTATAATAACTGGTGTCGCGTGCGATAGCAGCAGAATCGAGGAGTGGTCGTTGAAACGGTTCGAGCATTTGCGGACCTTTCTTTCAGAGCATGCGTGGCGATACGTTGCGGGCATCTTCTTTCTTGTGTTCGTTGACGCGCTGCAGTTGGTCATCCCCCGCATCTTAGGAAATGTGACCGACAGCCTCCGCGCGGGCACTCTCACGAGCGAGGGGTTGCGCAGTCTCGTCTTTCTCATCATAGGCTTGGCCGGCGCCATAGCGGCAGGTAGGTTCCTTTGGCGCATCTTCATCAACGGCACGGCGCGAATGCTCGACTTCCATTTGAGAAACAAGCTCTTCGCCCATCTTGAGAGGCTCAACGCCCGCTATTTCAATGAGCACAAGACAGGCGACTTGATGGCGCACGCTACCAACGATATCCCTGCGATCAGGCAAACGTTCGGACAGGGATTCATCCTGTTGACCGATGCGATCTTCATGACCACGGCCACTCTCATCATACTCTTCAGAACGGCGCCCCTGCGCCTTGCCGTCATGAGCCTGCTCCCCTTCCCCTTCCTGGCTCTGGGCACAGCCCTCTTCAGCAAGGCGATCAACGCGCGCTTTAGAGCAGTGCACGAAGCCTTCTCCGCCCTCACCGACCGGGCGCAGGAGAGCATCTCAGGTATCCGCGTGGTGAAAGCGTTCGTGCAGGAAGAGGCGGAGATACGCAGGTTCATGCGCGTTGCTCAGCGGAACGCGGACGAGAATGTGCGTCTGATTCGGGTGTGGGGAATCATGGGACCGATGAGCGGGCTCGCGTCCACGCTAGCCTTCGTGTTCGTATTGAGATACGGATCGGCTATGATCATACTTCAGGAGATTTCGCTCGGCGATTTCGTGGCCTTCACCAGCTATCTGGCGATGCTGGTGTGGCCGATGATCGCCTTCGGCTGGGTGATAAACGTGGTTCAGCGCGGCTACGCCTCGCTGGACAGGATCAACAAGATTCTGAACGAGGCGCCCGAAGTGGCCGATGAACCGGAAGCAGTCCAGCTTACGGAGGTTGCAGGGAGAATCGAGTTCAGGAACGTGACATTCTCTTACTCCCCCGAACTGCCGCCCGCGCTCTCCGATGTGTCGTTCACGGTGGATGCAGGCAAGACATTGGCCATTGTGGGGCGAACCGGCAGCGGGAAGAGCACAGTCGTCAGTCTTCTCACCCGGCTGTACAACCCCCCTCCCGGAAGCGTGTTCATCGATGGTCACGACATCAGGAAGATCACGCTGAAGTGTCTCCGCGATCAACTGGGAGTGGTGCCTCAGGAAGCGTTCCTGTTCTCGACGACCATAGGGAAAAACATAGCGTTCGCGTCCGACGACTATCCCGCGGAGCGAATAGAGCACTTCGCTGAGGTAGCACAGGTGCGCAAAGATATAGCAGAATTCCCTGAAGGGTTCGACACTATGGTAGGAGAGCGCGGCGTAACCCTGTCGGGCGGCCAGAAGCAGCGTGTGTGCATCGCGCGCGCCCTGATCAAGGAGCCGAAGGTGCTCATTCTCGATGACTGCTTGTCGGCTGTGGACACGCAGACGGAGGAGCGCATACTGCAAGGACTTCGGGAGTACATGCATTCGCGCACCAGCATCATAGTCTCGCATCGAATTTCGACAGTGAAGGACGCCGACGAGATCATAGTGCTTGACGATGGCGTCATTGTAGAGCACGGCAGCCATGAATCGCTGGTGGCGTTGGGCGGGCTCTACCATGAGCTATACGAGAAACAGCTTCTCGAAGAAGAGCTCGCCGGCAAGAACTAGCCGGGCTTCAGGAACCAGCCGGTCGGCAATAACCAGCTGCTCAAAGAGGTGTATGGTCATTGAACGGATATAGCAAGGAAGACGAAATCGTAGGAAAGGCTTACGATGCGCGGCTCATGCGCCGTCTGCTCAAGTACGCCAAGCCCTACTGGGCCTTCTTCGCCGCCGCTCTCGCCGTGTTGATGGTGATTGCCGGCGCCGAACTGGTGAGGCCTTATGTCATCAAGATCGCTATTGACGATTACGTCACCGGCTACGAGCATCCCATGGCCTGCTTTGAGCCGGACCACACACCCCCGGAAGTTCCGGCAGACCGCCGAATGCACTACGATGACTGTGTATGGGTAAGGTCCGAGCATCTGCCCGAGAACCTGCGCCATGAAGCTCATTACCAGATGGCGATGGTCTCGGGCAAGTACGTGATAGTTGCTTCGATCCTGCCTGCAGAGCGCGGCCCTCTCGAGCTCGTCGAGACGCCGGACGGACCCGCTCTCCGCGTGGACGGGCGCGAATACCCTGCAAGAATCGTCGAGGGCAATGATGCAATCCGCGAGTTCCGAGGGGGCGACATCGAAGCCATCAGCAAGCTGGCCATGTTGCTGCTGGCGGTGGGGATCGGAGCCTTCGCGCTCAACTACGGCCAGACTGTGATGCTGCACTACGTGGGCCAACGAATAGTCTACAACATACGACAGGAAGTATTCACTCACATAAGCCGCATGGATCTGGCCTTCTTCGACCGAAGCCCAGTGGGGCGTCTGGTGACTCGCGTCACCAACGATACCGAAACGCTCAACGAGATGTACACCAGTGTCCTGGTGAACCTGTTCAAGGACGTGTTCATGCTGGTCGGCATAGTCGTGGTCATGTTCCGCCTCAACACACAGCTGGCTCTGGTATCCATGGTCACACTGCCGCTGATCGCGGCGGCCACCATCGTGTTCAGAGTCAAGGCGAGAGACGCCTACCGACGAGTCAGGGCGGCGCTCGCCAGAATCAACGCGTTCATGGCCGAGAGCATCTCGGGCATTCGAGTCGTGCAGATCTTCAACCGCGAGAAGAAGAAAGCCGATGAATTCGCCGAAGTGAACCGAGAGTACTACAAGGCGGGCATCGGCGAGATGATGGTCTACGCTGTCTTTAGGCCGCTGATGGAGCTGATCGGGACGTCCGCGCTGGCCTTGCTCGTATGGTACGGCGGAAAACGCGTGATCACAGGGATCATGCCCTTCGGCTTGGTCTATGCCTTCATCAACTACATTGGGATGTTCTTCGGGCCCATCAATGACCTGACCGAGAAGTACAACATTCTGCAGGCCGCCATGGCCTCGTCCGAGCGGATGTTCCAGCTGCTGGATACGCCTATTACTGTCGACGATCCCGCCGACCCGGTGGACATCGGACAGGTGCGCGGGGAGATCGAGTTCAAGAACGTTTGGTTCGCCTACAACAGCGAGGACTGGGTGCTCCGCGATGTCAGCTTCACCATAGAGCCCGGGCAGATGGTGGCTTTCGTGGGCGCTACAGGAGCGGGCAAGACCTCCATTATCAGCCTCATGAACAGGTTCTATGACATCCAAAAGGGCGAGATCTTGGTGGACGGGGTCGATATCCGCAACTACCGTGTGAGCGATCTCAGGCGGAGCATCGCCACCGTGCTGCAGGACGTCTTTCTGTTCACCGGCGATATAAAGGGCAACATCCGACTGAACAACAACGACATCCCGGACGAGAAGATCAGGGAAGTGGCGCACTACGTCAACGCCGACCACTTCATATCCCGCCTGCCCCACGCTTACGATGAGCCGGTGACTGAGCGCGGCTCCACGCTCTCGGCCGGCCAGCGCCAGTTGCTGGCGTTCGCGCGCGCTCTGGCCTTCGATCCATCGATACTGGTGCTCGACGAGGCCACCGCCAACATCGACACCGAAACGGAACTGCTCATCCAGGACGCGCTGCCCAGGCTGATCGCAGGACGCACCACTATCGTAGTGGCTCACCGCCTCTCTACGATCCAGCACGCCGACAAGATCATCGTGCTGCACAAGGGGAAGATCCGCGAGATGGGCACCCACCAGGAACTGCTGGCGCAGAAGGGAATCTACTACGACTTGTACCGGCTACAGTACAAAGACGATCGCCGCTGGGCGGCGCCGGCGGCGCTTGCCCAATCCGAGTCCGGCCTGTCCGCATCATCGTCATCTATCGCCCTCGGCGCCGGCCTCCCGGATGAGGCCAACCAGATGGCATAAGTCGGGGATGCACTGCACGTGCGGGGCCGTCTGGGCGGCTTGCGCCCTACACTCAGGTTTGGGCGACACCAGATAAGCCCGTCCCGCTTCGCGGAACATCTCAATGTCGCCCCAGTTGTCGCCGACAGCCCACGTCTCGGCAGCGCACGCTCCCACTGTCTGTTTCAGCCGCGCAAGTATCGCCCCCTTGGTCATCATATGATCGTCGATTGAGACATTGATAACAACGTCGCCCGTCATGCAGCCGTCTTCGACACAGAGCTCGTTGGCGAAGAAGCGCTCTATGCCCAGGTCATACGCGACTCGAGAAGCCAGAAGCGATAGGCCGGAGGAGATGAGCGCGATATCTGCGCCCGCCTCCCGCGCCGCCGCAACGGCCTCCCGGGCGCAGGGAGCGTATCCTATCTCGTCAAGAGCGGCATTCAGCCGGCGCCTGGATATCCCCTTCCACTCCAGAGCATCTAGCCTCGAAAACTCGGCGTAGGTGATCTCGCCCGCCAGGAAACGCTTCATATAGGCATCCGCATGCCCCTCCCATAGTCCCAATCTTCGGTGAATGTGCTCCCACGAGCTAGGGTTATCTGTGAGCGTGCCGTCCATGCCGAAAGCAATCAGTCTGATGGGCAATCGGTCATACGTCCTCTCTTCAACCGCTGTGTGCACTGCGGTACTGTTTCGGCGCAAAGCCCGCCTTTCCTTGCGCTGAGCCTGTGAGTATCGAGCCTGTACAGAGTGAACGGCCGGCGAACCCCCGGCCGCGTCACCGCCCGGCAACGGACAGATATCCCTTGCGTCTCTACATTCTTCCCTGGGGAGAACGGTACGCAGGCTGATGCCCCTGGCCGCCTCCGGCTATCTGATACCATCCTTTTGAGTACATGGTCTCCCACAGCTCACGCTGCTCCTTCATGTAGTCGTCGTGACTATTCATGAAGGTATTGCGCACGTTCGGGCTCGCCGCCTCCACAGTGGCCATGTGGTAGCCGAGGAGCATCTCCTTTAGGTCGCTAAGGAGGTCCGAAGCGATGTCCTTATCCGTAAACTTCCCCTGCAAATCCACTCGCCTTCCCCCTCTCTGCCTGCATGAGGCATCTACATATTCGTCTGTCCGGTCTGCCCGACTATGCCCTGAAGAGCGTTGACGTGCCGCTGGCATGAATCCATCAGCCGCTGCACACTCCCCTTGAGCTGCGGATCTTGAATCTGGTTTGAGTAGATGCCGCACTTTTTGAGGCACAGTTGCTCCTTGTTGAGTTGCTCGTGAGCGAACCAGCTTTCCGTGGGAGTAATCCCTTGCGTCTGAACCAATCCCGAACCTCCCTTCGCATCGCGTTGCATCTGCGCGCCGTCAAGCCTAATATCCCTCGACGCGTTTGCCGCTATTCGCGGGAGGACGCCCGGCACACTACCGAGCGGGGCTGAAGCGGAAGTTCACGATATCTCCATCGGCCATAATGTAATCCCTGCCTTCCAGCCTGAAGACCCCAGCCGCCCGGGCCGCCGCGTACGAACCCAGACGTAACAGGTCATCATAGGCCACGATTTCGGCGCGTATGAAGCCATGCTCTATGTCCGAATGGATCTTGCCCGCGGCCTGCTTTGCCCGTGTGCCGGCGGCGATGGGCCATGCCCGCACTTCATCCTCGCCCACAGTGAAAAAGGACACCAGCCCCAGGCTCTCGTAGACGGCCCGGGATACTTGTTCCACTCCGGTCGAGGCGATTCCGTAAGCATCCATGAAAGCCTTCCGTTCGTCCTGGGGAAGCTCAGATATCTCCGCCTCGATGCCGGCGGACAGACCCACCAGGGGGATACGAGACTTTTCGCAGTACGCGTGCAGCTCGGCCTGGTCGGGATAGTCGCCCGACTGGTACTGCTCTTCCGACATGTTCGCCGCCACAACCACCGGCTTTACAGAGAGCAGTCCGTAGCCGCGCAGCGCCTCCCGGTCTTCGTCCGAAAGCTCCGCCTGCCGAAGCCCACGTCCCTCGCCGAGCTCGCGCGCGAGCAAGTCCATGAGCGCGAGCTCGTGGTCCTCCTCGGCAGTCCTCTTGCGCGACGACCCAAGTCGCTCCGCGCGCGCCTCCGCAACGGCCATGTCCGCCAGTATGAGTTCATCGCCCAGCGAAGTCAGATCCGAAAGCGCCTTCGCGCGCTCGCCTTCAGGCGAATCGAATACGCGCACCACGTGTATGAGGGCGTCCACCGTGCGCATATGGTTCACTAGCAGCGACATCGCGCGCGCTCTTGCGCGAGCGTCTGGTTGGTCGCCGCCATAGCCTAGGCCCACGCCCGCGCCGCCTGCAAGATCCACTACTTCGATCTGAGCGTAGGTCGTTTTGCGCGGCTTGAACATGCCGCTTAGAACGTCAATGCGAGCATCGGGCACCCTCGCCGTTCCGATGCTCGCATCCTGCCTGACCCCGGAGCCTCCTCCTGTGAGAAGGCGAAATACAGCTGTCTTGCCCGACCCGGGCATACCCACTATTCCGACTTTCATTCGTGCACCTTCCATCGATGAGTGTGGCCTCGCGCCCGGCCTTGCCTCTCTGTGTCTTGCTCCTGCCTAGCGCTGCCGGGCTGGTGTTGTCTGCTGCAAGCTGTCGTTGTCTACTGCCGCCGCTGCGCCGCATTTGCCGCAAGCCTGGACGGATCCCACGGGTATACAATCCATCCGTCCACTTCCGCCGCATAATAGTCTGGGCGCAGATCGGGAAAGGCTGAATGCGTGGGCTTGTAGTGAAGCACAGCCGTGCGCGGATCTCCGCCCACGCGCTCAATGCGCTCCCTGACAGCTACGATCGTCCGCCCAGAATCCCACACATCGTCCACAACTAGTATGCGCTTTCCCGCCAGATGCACATCGCCCGGAAACTGCAGGAAGACAGGCTTTTCAAGCGTGCGTCCTTCGCCGGTGTAGAACATGACGGCGGCCGCCAATATGTTTCGCAGATCCATGCGCTCTGAAAGCAGGCAGGCCGGGACCATCCCGCCGCGGGTGATGCAGAGCAGGGCGTCGAAATCCCTCTCCACTTTGTGCATCAGTTCGTCAACTAAGTACTCGATCTCTTGCCACGATAGGTAAGTCTTCTTCAATTGAAATCCCCCGGTTCACCCCACACGTGGGGAGATATTGCAGTCTCCTGCGATGCCGACAGTGCCGGAACTGCGCTGCCGAAACAGGAACCTCCGATGAACTCCCGCATGATTGAGTTGGGAGGAATGACGGCCGACTCCACCGGCAAGAAGTATTTTAGGAACTTCCTCAGCCTCTTGGCCTCAACGGACTCCGGCTCTTCCGGTCGTATCGCGTCCAGGAGTCTTTCCGCGTGCGGCTTCAACACCGCCAGTTCATACGCAAGCGCCGTGTTGAACATCACATCGGCAGTCTCCTGGAACGGAAAGATATTGCGTTCTTCTCCCGCTCTGACTTTGGGCCACATCCGAATGGTCTCCTGCGCGCTGTGCCCGCGAAACAGGTTGTCGCGCACCAGTCGCCGGAGTATGCGCACATCCGTTGTGGGGATCCTGTTATGATCGTCGATGTTCAGGTGCGTCAACGCGGATGCATATATCTTGAACTTCCGCCCCATGGGTATGGAGCGAGTGAGTTCATCGTTGAGTCCGTGAATCCCCTCGATTATCAGCATCTGGTCGCGCTCCAGCTTGATCGGGCGGCCCTTTGCGGCCCGTCTGCCCTCTAGAAAGTCAAATACCGGCACTTCCACCTCCTCGCCCTGGATCAGACGGGTCATGTGCTCGTTGAGCAGAGGCACATCGATAGCGTCGATGGACTCGAAGTCATATTCGCCGTCTTCGTCGCGCGGCGTATCGGCCCTGTTCACGAAATAGTCGTCTAGGGATATGGGAACCGGATTCAGCCCGTTCACCCTGAGCTGCACCCGCAAGCGCTGAGCGAACGTGGTCTTCCCCGACGAGGACGGGCCCGCGATGAGCACAACGGCTATCCGATCCCTGTTGGACGCGATCACGTCCGCGATCTGGGCAACCTTCTTCTCATGGAACGCCTCCACCATCTGAATCAGCGCATTCACATCGCCTGCGCCGATCACATCGTTAAGCGATGCGGCATCGGCCACGCCGATCACTTTGCCCCACTTCTCCGCCTCGAAATGGACGGCGGCGAGCTTGCCCTGCTCTACGTAAGTGGGAAGCTCCTCAGGATTGGACCGCCTTGGAAACTCAAGAATGAAGCCGGGCAGGTAGTGCCTGAGCTGAAATGTCTTCACATAGCCGGTGCTGGGCGCCATGTAACCGTACAGATAGTCGCTGAGCCACCCGCACTGGTAGATGTTGACCGTCTCTGACTCGCGGTATTTCAGCAGCCTGACCTTGTCCATCTGACCATCGGCGCGGAACAGCTCGATGGCGTCCGACACGGCAAGGGGCTTTCGCACGATGCGCTTGTCCGCCCCGACTATCTGGTGCATCCGCTCTTCAATCGCCTTGACATGCGCCTCAGTGAGGGGCCGCGTCCATCTGATCTCCCCGTAGAGCCCGTTCGCCAGGGAGTGCTTAACCATGACGCGACAACCCTGCAGCACTTCTCTGGCCGCCATCACCAATATGAGGATGGCAGTGCGCCTGTAGATCCTCATTCCGTCTTCAGAGCCAAGATCCACGAATTCCACTCTGGCATCGTGATCCAGCCTGTAGGTGAGCTCCCTCAAGTTGCAGTCGACCTTGGCCGCCATCACAGGCCACCCGCGCCCATGGGGCGCCGCTAAAGCCAAGGATTCCAGGGTAATCCCTGCCTCTGCAGAGTGCTTACTGCCGTCTGGAAGGGTGATCGTGATCATGAGTTTCCTCTCCCGAATCCTCGCAAACGCGAGATGTTGCTCTGGGACAATGATACATTACCTGCACGCCCCCTGCCAAGTGCCGCCCGCTGGGCTAAAGTTGCTGCATTCCATGTCGATAACATGATCGGGATCAAAATACGCGCATCAGGGGGTATGCAAGGATGCAGGTGAAAGACTCGACGATATCGATGTCTTCCCAGTATGCGCGCATGCGACAGGAGAGTGTGTCGGAAAGGCTTAAGGTGCGTATCGGGCCCGATCCACGCCAGTCGGCGACTTTGGGCCAAGCCGCCGACAGGGTCAGCATATCCGACAGAGCCCGCGCCGCTTTGGCGCAGGCCGGTTCGCTATCGACCGCCCCGTCGCAAGCGCTGCAAAGCGTCATCATGGACGAGACCCACATCGACCCGCAGATCCGCATGATCAAGAGAATCATAGAGCTTCTCACGGGCGTCGAAATCGACACAATCGAGCTGTCGAAGATACTCCGGCGCCGTCAGGGCCAGGCGCCGGCTGAGCTTGGAGCCCAGGCCTCGGCGCCCGCGACCGCGCCGGAACCTGAGTGGAGCGTCGAATACGACCGCAGCTACGAGTATCACGATTTCCAGTACATGTCATTCGATGCGGAAGGCCTGATAACCACCGTGGACGGCGAACAGATCAGGTTCGCCCTGAGCCTGTCGATGCAGCATGAGGAGTCGGTGCGTAGCACGACCTCCATACGGATGCACAACGGCAAGAAGGTAGACCCGATTATCATCAACCTCACGGACGAGGCCGCTCAGCTCTCCGATGCGCTGTTCGAGTTCGACCTGGACGCGGACGGCACAACAGAGATGATTCCCGGGCTCCGCCGGGGCAGCGGTTTTCTCGTTCTGGACAGGAACGGCGATGGCATGGTCAACGATGGAACCGAGCTATTCGGTCCGTCCACCGGAAACGGCATGGATGAACTGGCAGAGCACGATTCAGACGGAAACGGATGGCTGGATGAGCGCGATGAGGTCTGGACCCAGCTGTACGTTTGGACCGGCGGCGCGGCGGGCGATGACCGCCTTGTCTCGCTGGCGCAAGCTGGAGTGGGCGCGATCTACCTTGGTTCCGTGGGCGCCCAGTTCCAGATGAAAAACAGCGCCAACCGCCCCTTAGGCGAGTTAGCCCGCATGGGGCTATATCTGCGCGAGGACAAAACTGTGGGCGCCATGCAGCAGATCGATTTCATCATCTGACCGGTCTGATCAGGCTCGAGAGAGCGTTCCCCTTCGCAGCGAGGCGCCAAAAGCGGCATTGAATGTCGCGAGCCCCGCGAAGAAGTAGGCCAAGGTCACAACGGATGCCAGCGCCAGGCTGCGCAGAGACCCCGCGCACGCCAGGCGCTGGACGATTTGCGCGCCTCCGAACGTCAAATCAACGGCCAGCTGATACCATACGCGGTATGGAAACAACACTCCCAGCGCCCCAGGCACGCCTCCCGCATGCCACGCAGACGCCGGAACCGGCGCCGATGCGGGCGCCAATGCCAAAGCGAACAGCGCCATAGACACCAGGTTCACCACTCCTCCAACGCGCCTGGCCAAAAGAGCCAGCGCCCCAAGGGCGTAACCGATACCCAGCATGCCCAGACGCATCATGATGATCGGCGCCAGAGCCGCCGGAGGCGGCCAAGGGAATCGGACGCCCGTGGTGAGGCATACCGCCCCCAAAATCAGCGCCATGCTGGGAATGAAGTTGATCGCCGAGGCAATGTCGCGTACCAACGCGATCTGCCACAGAGGATAGGCCGACATGGCCAGTTGGTCGAGGACCGCCGTGCCCGGCTCCTCAGTGGAAAGCAGCGAAGCCCCCTGGATCGCGCCTACGCAGCAGAAGACGCATGCAAAGGCGAACATCATCTCGCCCGGGGTCCGGCCCAGAGGCCCAAGACTATCGGCGGGCGCAACTGCGCCGCCAAGCGGCAACTGTACGCGGCCGGCTGCGGCAAACACGGCCGCCGTCAGGAATATGTACACCGTCAGGCATTCCGTAACAGACTCAAGCGGACTTCGGATTCGCCTCGACAGGCCTCGCCTCACCTCGTACCAGAGCACAAGCCACACCGGTTCTCCCCTCCTTCGCGGCGCCGGTGATCTCCAAAAATGCATCGGCCAGACATGGCTCTCGCCTGACCACTGATTCCACCTCCGCGCCCGCCGCCTGCAGCGCTGCCATTGCAGGCAGCAACCCACTCGCATCGTCTAGACCAATATCGACGACGAAGTCGCCGGTTGAGTCCGTTGAGTCGGTCTCCCGGAAGTCCAGACTTCCGGAGCAGGCCTCCCTCAGCATCCTACGAGCTTCGTGCGTGAGCGGCTTGCGCAGCTCGATTCGGTAGGACCTTAGGCCGAACAACCTGAGAAGGGCCCCAACGGTGTCGACAGCCAGCGCCTTGCCGTTGTTCATTATGCACACCCTGTCGCACACGTGCTGCGCCACGTCCATCTGGTGCGTGGCGATGATTACGGCGCACCCTCGGTCGCGCGCCATGCTGCGTATCAGCTCCTGTAGATCAAGGGAAGACCGCACATCCAGGCCCAAAGTAGGCTCATCCATGAGGATCACGCGAGGATCAAAAGCCAAAGCCACCGCGAGCGAGGCCTTTTGCCTGGTGCCCATGGACAGGTTGCTGACAGGCACATCCGCCCATCTTCCGATGTCGAAGAAGTCGATCCAGCGCTGGGCTGAACTGACTACACGTGCTGCGCCGCCCATGCGCCGAAGCGCGCAGAAATACTGTATATTCTCCCGCGGGGTCATCCGGGGATACAGTGTACGAGCCCCATCGAACACCACGCCCACGCGCCCGGCGATCCGGCTCCGCTCTGAGACGGCGTCAAAACCCTCGATTCTTACCCGGCCGGACGATGGCGTCACCAGACCGCTCATCATACCGATTACAGTGCTCTTCCCAGCGCCGTTCGGGCCGAGAAGCCCCATCACCTCGCCGTGGGCCACGTCCAGCGACAGCTCATCCACTGCCACACATCGGCGGGCGCCGCGATGGCCCGCCTCCGCTCCGCCCGAGGCGAATGTGCGAGTGACGCGGTCAAGCTCCACCGCAGGTGCTTCATCCGCCGGACGGCTCATCGCGCCCGTCCTCCTCTCGGCGTCCTTCTCGCCCGCTCGTTGGCGGCGCGTCCCCTACGCGCCCCGGCCGGGGCACAGACGGGTAGACCGCAAGCGCCAGGGAGTACGCCTCAGGCGCATCGGGCTGCTCCGCCTCACCAAATTCCATGGCCAAATCATGAAGACGGACGGCAAAGCGCTCCGCTTGTTCGCGGCTTAGGTTAACACTGACGAGTTGCACGTTGATGAAGGGATCGGCCTCCCCCGCCTGCTGCAGATAGTTCACAGAGGAGCGCATGTCGCGGACGATGGTATCCAGCGCCAGGCCGGGAGCCTCGGGCGCGCTGCCGAGCGATGGGTCTACCTGAAACTCGCGAGCGATCGCGCGGTAGTATTTCTCCAGTATTCCGGACTTCTCCCGGATCTCCACCAAAGTCACAAGGCCGACTTTTTCCAGTACCTTCACATGGTAGTGCACGCTGGCGGGCACAAGGCCCATTCTGTCGGCCATCTGCTTCACGGTGAGCTCCTCTTCGGCCAGCATGCGAAGGATAGCCACTCGCTTTCGATCAAGCAATGCGCGCAGCTCATCGATGCTGCTCACAACGTAGACCTGCACCGGATCACTGGCGTCCGCAGGCATGTAACATCCCCCTATCGATAAAGGTTTTCTTAATGATAATGGAAATTCGAATTGGTGTCAACTGTTTTCTCTGCCAGCGATATTGCATTGGAAGCCTTTCGGTGTTAATCTGATCTTGGCTGTTGTTCAAGCGCGCATTCGAAACGTATGCCCACTTGACCAAGAGCTCAAACCCAATCAAAGGAGCGGGATCAGGTTGGCGTACGAGGATAAGACTCTGGTCTGCAAAGAATGCGGCCAGGAATTCGTGTTCACCGCCGGAGAGCAGCAGTTTTATGTAGACCACGGATTCCAGAACGAGCCCTCAAGGTGCGCTCCGTGCAGGCGCGCCCGAAGAGCGGGCGGCGCAAACCGCACCATGCACGAGGTGATCTGCTCGGCCTGCGGGAAAACGGCTATGGTTCCCTTCGTTCCAAGCGGCGATAGGCCCGTCTACTGCAGCGAGTGCTTCGCGGAGCAAAGAGCGGCAGACCGCGGCTAGCAATCAGAATCTCAATCGGAGGCAAGAACATCACACCCCGGGCGCTGCCCGGGGTTTTCCTATTCGGGTGGTTCGGGATAGCGTTTGAACTCTGCCTGCGAAGGCGCCGCGGAAGAAGCTTGTGCCGATGTCGCTGCGTGGTCAGTCGCTCGACTGCTCCGCCCAGAGCTGCACAAGATTGATCACAACACTCACCGCATCGTTCATCCACTCTACACACGCCCATTCCCTCCGGCTGTGTACATCGCCGGATCCAGTGAAGAGATTGGGCGTGAGGACGCCCTCGTAAGTCATCCGGGCGCCGTCCGTGCCGCCCCTGATGGGAAGGACGCGCCCAGTGAGCCCGGCCATCTCCATGGCGCGCAATGCCAGTCCTACAACCTTGGGATCGGTGTCCAGACGCTCCTTCATGTTTCGGTACCCGCCCGAGCTTGCAAAGCTCGCCTTCGCCCCTGGGTGAGCGACCTTGAGCGCCTCAAGCATGCGCTCAAGAGCCGCCTGCCGCATCTTCAGCATCGCGCTGTCGAAGTCGCGTATCAGGATCTTGACGGATACCTTCTCCACATTCCCCTCGATATCATTGACGTGTATGAAGCCTTCCCGATCCGATGTGGTCTCCGGTCTCCACGAAGCCGGAATCCACGAGATCAGCTGGGCGGCCAGGTGAAGAGCGTTCACCATCTTGCCCCGGGCATCGCCTGTATGGCTTGAGACCCCCTCTATTGTGACCACGCCGTTAACCGCGTTGAACGTCTCCTCCGACAGCTCGCCCAGGGCCGTGCCGTCCAGAGTGTATGCCGCCTTGGCTCCGAAAGCATCATATGGAAACCGCTCCACGCCTCGCCCTATCTCCTCATCGGGAGTAAAGGCGACCCACACGTCCGGTCGCCGAAGAGCGGGGTTTGCGATCAGCTCCGCCAGAGCCTGCATTATCTCGGCCACCCCAGCCTTATCATCGGCGCCCAGCAAAGTGGAACCATCGGACGTGATGATGTCGCAACCGACAGCCCGGGCAAGCTCCGGCGATTCGTCAGGACTCAGGACTACTCCATGCCCTACGCAGATGTCGCCGCCCTGATACCTGCGGTGTACCACGGGGACAACGCCGCGCCCGGGAACTCCCGGGGCAGTGTCCATGTGCGCCACGAACCCCACTGCCGGCGCAGGCCTGTCCATGTTTGAGGGCAGGCGCCCGATGACGAAGCAGTTCTCGTCCAGCGAGACATCCTCCAGGCCCATCCGGCGTAGTTCGTCTGCGAGCATTCGCGCGAGTTCCCACTGCCCCGGCGTGCTGGGAACCCCTTCCGATTCCTCGCAGCTTGTGGTGTCAAGCCGGACGTACCTCATGAACTTCTCCGCAACACCCTCTGTAAGCAATACGTCAATACCCATGCAACACGCCTCCTACCATACCCACGGTCGCAGGAGCTGTTCTACGATGTCTCTAGCCCGCGCAACGCACTGTCCTGAGTTCACTACCGTCTTCTTGACGGCGTCCTCGTATACTATCAGCCCGCCCGCCTTCTCTATGCGCGTCTTCACCCACTTCATCTGGCCCTCGGCGTTGCCGCCGCCGGTTGTAGCGAACACCCCGAACCGCCTGCCGATGCCGTCCGGCATGTTGTTTAGGAAGGTATTAAGCTCAGCCGATGTCCTGCCCGCGTGAACAGGTCCCGCCACAAGCACCAGTTCGAAGGCGCGAAACGACTTCGGCAGAGCCTCCTTCAGCTCCGCCTCGCGCCTCCAGAGAGCCGCCCAGCCCGCCCCCACATAGCCCAGCCGTTGCCTAGGCTCTAGTCTGTGGTATTCCACCTTGTGCCCTCGCGACTCCAGCTCATCGCCGATGGCGCGCATCAGCTTCTCAGTCACGCCGGTTCGCGAATGATAAACAAGCAAAGCTCTCATCGGGCATCGTCCTCCTAATCGAAACGCCTTACGGCCTGCTCGCGATCTACGTCCTGAACTCCACAACATCTCCATCGCAAAGCTCGTACTCCCTGGGGACGGGTTGGCCATCGAAACGGGCGGATCCCCAGACCCTTGCGCTTTTCATGGTGCGCGGCAAGTCCCGGTGGATAGCGCGAGCCAGATCCTCCACAGTGCCGCCGCGCTTCAGTACGAACGGCGCGCCTCGATCCACATCCTTCCCGGGAGGCTTGGCGTAGAGCCTGATGATGCCGAGCATTTCAAAGATGGTCTGCGGCAGCTGCCCAAGGCCCTGCCCCGACTGGACCGACAGCGCGGCAAAACGCGTCTCGGGGAAGGCCTCCACCAGTATCTCGGCGTTGCCTTCGGCGCCCGGAAGGTCCATCTTGGACAGAACGACAATGCATGGCTTGTCGCCATCGCCCCGGATCACCCTGCCCTCTGCCAGCAGGTCCAGCTGGTCCTGGAGATCATCAAGACAAGAGTCGTCCGATGCGTCCACCACAATGATCACGCCGTCCCCCCTGCGCGCCGATGCAGCCAGCGCCGGCGGGAAGTTGTCGCCGGATATCGGGGGAGTGTCCACCAGCTGGATCAGTATGTCTTGGTATGCCATCATTCCGGGGACAGGCAGGGCGGTTGCGAACGGATAGGCCGCCACCACCACTTTCGCTTTGGTCAAGGCCCCCACAAGGGCAGACTTGCCCGAGTTCGGAGGGCCGACCACAAACACTTGGCCCGCTCCTTCCCTCTCCACACGATACGGGTCGGGCTTGCCCTTCTTCCGAGTCGCTTCACTCGCGTCCTTGAGCCGGGCGATGCGGCGCTTGATATCCGCCTGCATCTTGTCCGTCCCCTTGTGTTTGGGGATGGCCCGGAGCATCTCTTCAAGCGCGTCCAGTTTCTCCTCGGGAGTGACTGCGCGCCTAAACGCCGCCTCCGCCTCCATATACTCCGGGGTGAGGTTGGCGGGCATGCGTGAGCCCCTCCTTTGTGTTCTCGCCCCAGGTCAGCTGTGGAGAACCATAGCGCTGACAGCGGGCACGCGAACTCGCAGAGCGCCGCCCTCCTCCGCGGAATCCGTGATGCGGGCCACATCGTCCAGCGGAGCGATCCCCGCCCAACGTCCGGCGACCACAACAGTCCACGCTGCCCGACCCGGCAGGGCTACGTCCACATCATGCCTGTTGGCGTTGTATATGACCACAATCGATTCCCACGAATCGCCGCTGACCCCGCCGTCCAGTTCGAACAGGACCGCGTTGGGCGGCCCGGGGAGAAACCTGAGCCCAGCCCGCACCTGCTCCGCGCTGGCCATGCGGAAGGCAGGATGCGCTCGGCGAAGCTCGATCAGGCCTCGATAGTAGTCGAAAACTTCCCGATACTTCGACTTACGCGACCATTCGAACTGATTCACCCGGTCGCCCGCTCTGTAGCTATTGCGATTCCCCCGCTTCGTGCGCAGAAGCTCCGCTCCTCCCTCAAGAAACGGTATTCCCTGCGAGGTGAGGACTATGGCCTGCGCCAGAAGATCCATGCTGATCCGGTCTTCCTCGGATTCAGACGGGCAGGAGCGCGCGATCTTGTCCCATAAGGTCAGATTGTCGTGACAAGATACATAGTTCACGCATTCCCCGGGCTCAGCCGCAAAGCCCGACAGTTGGTCGGAGTAAGGGATCGATGCAACTACTCCTTTCGCTATCTCGCGCCCACATCCTGCAGCGCCCGTAGCGTAACCCGGCAGACTCCCATCGTTGTCGCCGCGGATGGCGTTCCTGAAGGAATCATTGAACATTGCGATGCCGGTCGAGCGCTGCCGACCCTTGGTGAACATCCGCGACTGGCAGAGCCCGGACGGGCCCGCTGCCCACGGTTCGCCGTACAGGAGAAGAGATGGCTCAATCGCCTGAAGCTTTAGGGCGATCTCCCTCATCGTGTCGCAGTCCATCAGGGCCATCAAATCGAACCGGAATCCGTCAACATGGTATTCCCGAACCCAGTACTTAAGCGAATCGGCGATTAGCTTGCGAACCATTGGGCGTTCGGTGGCCAGTTCGTTGCCGCAGCCCGACCCGTTGGCGAATCCGCCCATCCCGTCCGCGCGGTGATAGTAGCCCGGCACGAGCAGGTGAAGATCGGAGTCCTCCGAGGCGTAGGTGTGGTTGTAGACAACGTCCAGAACCACCCGCAGACCTGCTTGATGCAGCGCCTGAACCATCTGCTTGACCTCAGTGATGCGAGATGCGGCGCGCCGGGGGTCCATCGAGTACGACCCCTCCGGAACAAAAAAGTGAGCAGGGTCGTATCCCCAATTATACCCATTGGGGTCCAATTCGTCCACTGAGGCGAAATCCATTATCGGAAGCAAGTGCACATGGGTGACTCCCAGCTCGACAAGGTGGTCCACCCCAGTGAGCTCGCCTTTGGGGCTCCGGGTCGCCCTCTCGCCCATCCCCGGGTATTTCCCCCGCAGCGCAATGCCTGAATCAGGCGAAATCGAGAAGTCTCTCACGTGCACCTCATAGATGACGGCATCGGTAGGCGCCGCCAGAGGTGGACGGGTATCGTCCGCCCACCCCACCGGATCAGTCGACGCAAGGTCGACGACAACGCCTCGAATCCCGTTGGCAGTGAGAGCGCGCGCGTAGGGGTCCACGGCTTCCTGCGCCAAGCCTCCGTGAAACACGCTGTACGTGTAGCACACGCCCGAGAGATCTCCGGGGACAACGGCAAGCCAAGTGCCATCGCAGTCCGGGTTCATCGGGACTTCCCATCCGGCGGCCGACTCAGCAGACGAGTACAGCATCACCGAGACCGCCAGGGCGCCGGGGGCGAACACGCGAAACGTTGTCGAGCGCGGCGCGTAAATCGCGCCGAGGTCGTCGCCTGGATAGTAGAGCTCGAACAGCTCCTGACCGCCCACCGCTGCCGCCGGGCAGATCTCAATGCCCATCCGTCACACCAACCTTCCATCAAACCGCGTTGTAGCTGGCCATTTCCATGATACAGCACCGCACGGTCGGATGTCCATTGCAGAAGGTCACGGAAGTCCTACCTCGCCTCGAAGAACGTTTCCATCTCATCCAGCGTCTTCTCGAACACCCGCAGCGCGGCTAGCACCGGCTCAGGCGATGTCATATCCACTCCGGCTCGTCGCAGCAGATCGATGGGATAGCGAGAGTTCCCTCCGCTCAAGAAATCGAGATAGCGGTCGCGCGCCGGCGCGCCCTCTTCCAGAATGCCGTTGGCCAACGCGACCGCCGCCGAGAACCCCGTAGAGTACTGATACACATAGTAGGCCGTGTAGAAGTGAGGAATCCGGGCCCACTCGTAGGCGATAGCGTTGTCGAGGACCATGTCGGGGCCGAAATAGTCGCGATTGAGCTCAAGGTATACCTGGTTCATGGCATCCGGCGTCAACGCCTGCCCCGACTCGTGCATCTGGTGGGCGATCTTCTCGAATTCGGCGAACATGGTCTGGCGGAACACCGTTCCTCGAAACTCCTCCATAAAGTGGTTGAGCAGGTACATGCGGCGCGCCGTGTCCTCCGTCCTGCCCAGCAGGCGCCGGGTAAGAAGAACCTCATTCACAGTGGAAGCCACCTCGGCCACGAATATCGAGTAGTCCGAGTAGACGTAGGGCTGCGCGGCCCACGTGTAGTAGGAATGCATGGAGTGACCCATCTCATGCGCCAGGGTGAACACGTTGCTCAGGTTGTCTTGCCAATTAAGGAGGACGTAAGGATGAACGCCGTATGTTCCCCACGAATAGGCACCCGATGTCTTGCCGCGGTTCTCCATCACATCGATCCAGCCCGACTCCATTCCAGCGGAGAGTGCTTGTATGTAGTCCTCGCCCAGGGAAGTAAGGCCCTCGCGCACCATCTCCTTGGCTTCCTCGTAGGCAACGGGCCATTCGACATCGGGGACGATCGGCGCGTAGACATCGTACATGTGCACTTCAGAGAGATCCAGTGCCTTCTTTCGGAGGCGCACATACCTATGCATCAAGTCGACCCGGCTCCTCACCGCCGATATCAGGTTGTCGTAGACCTCAATTGGGATGTTGTTCTGGTCCAAAGAAGCGTGGCGGGCGCTTTCGTATCCGCGAACTCGCGCGTTGAAAGTGTCGGCCTTCACCGATGCCGAGTAAGTCGCGGCTATGGTGTTTACCAACGCGCCGTAGGACGAGTAGAACGCATCGAACGCGTCCTTGCGCACTCTTCGGTCGCGACTCTGCATGAGGCGAATATAGCGTCCTTTGGTGACCTCGACAGTCTTCCCGTCCTCGTCCACAATCGATGGGAATTTCAGATCAGCATTATTGAGCATGGTGAAGATGGCCGGCACCGCGTGCCCTACCTCCCCTGCCATGGCCATTATACGTTCCTCGGACGCTCCGAGCGTATGCTTTCGCATGCGAGTGATATTGTCCAGAAACACCCGGTAGGTCTCCAGCTTCGACTCCTGGGCCATGAAGCTCTCCAGTGCTTCCTGGGGAATAGCCAGGATTTCGGGCTTCAGGAAGGCCATCGCCGATGCGGCCTCCACGGCCAGACTGGCTGCTCGATCGTGCATACTCTGATAGGCGGGGTCGGCATTGTCCTCGTCCTTGCGCATGCGGCTGTAGATGTAGGTCTTGGCCGCCAGATAGTCGATCTCATCCCTGAGCTCCAGGCACTCGAGGAGTTTCTGGGCGCCCGTTCCCAGCTTCCCGGCGTACGAAACCGCTATGGGAAGCTTGCTGCGCACCTCAGACATGTCGGCCTCGCATAGCTCATCTGTTGCGTAGATGTCTTCGATCTTCCATTTGAGCTCGCGGGGAATATCCTTCCTTTCGGGAATCGCCTGAACCGTCTCACCCAACTCTGTTCACCCTCCTTGCGGTTTCTACAGAATATCGTCCGGCGCTAAGTCCACTGCCGCCTGCGACTCACGTTGCGATACTATGGCCCGATGTTTCCAGCGGCCGCTTCGATAGTACAAATAGCTCAGGAGTAAGCCCATAAACGGACCGGAGGCCATGGCTATCCATACGCCCTCCACCCCTAGCGAAGTGCGGGCCAGCGCCCGCGCCAAAGGCACTCGAATCAGCCACAGGGAACCGAGGGTAATGAAAAAGGTAGGCAATGTATCGCCCGCTCCCCTCAGAACACCTGTGAGGACGAACATCGCCGCGAACGGAACAAAGCCCAGACTGAGCCAACGCAAGTAAAGCGTTCCCGCTGCCAACACCGTTGGATCCGGTGTGAACAGTGTCAGCACCTTCCCGGGAAATGCCTGGACTACGATAGTGATCGCCCCCGCGATGGCGCACGCTAGCAGCATTCCCCATCTGACCACCTGCGACACGCGGTCGTGCAGCCCTGCGCCCAGATTCTGCCCTGCCAGGGCGGTGACAGCAAGTCCAAAGCTGAAGGCGGGCATCTGACCGAACTGCTGAATGCGCGACCCCACGCCTGAGCCCGCCACAGCCACGCTCCCGAACCGGTTCACAGTGGACATGATCACCATCATGCCCATTGAGACCAGAGTCAGCTGGGCCCCGGCAGGCAGTCCAATCTTGACTGTGAGCCGTGTGAGATCCCAATCCAGGCGCGCCAGGTCCCTCAGGCGAGTTCCGACCCCAAGCCGCTTGACTACATAGGAGAGCGCCAGAGCGGCCGCGAACACCTGAGAGATAACAGTGGCCCAGGCGGCGCCGGCCACCTCCAACCGCGGAATAGGTCCCAGACCGAAAATCATGATTGGATCCAGGATGATATTCATGATCGTCGCAAAGGCCAGGAACCCCAGCGGCGACCGGGAATCGCCGAGCCCGCGAAGTATCGAGCCGGCCGCGTTATAGACGAAGCTGGGCGCGAAACCCAATGTATACACGCCGAGGTAAGTCGCGGCCGCGTCTATGATATCGTCGGGCGCCCGCAGAAGGCGTAGAAGCGGCCAGCGCAGCGTGTAGCCGATGACCGCCATGAAGACGCCCATGATCGTAAGAAGGGTGAGCCCATTGGATACGGCCGCCGAAACCATGTCGGGCTGCTTGGCCCCGTAATATTGCGAAACTAAAGTGGTCGTAGCCATCGTCAACCCATTGACCAGGGCTATAAGGCCGAATATGATCGGGAAACCCACGGATACTGATGCCAGCGCCTGCGGGCCCAAAAATCTTCCCACCCATATACTGTCGACAGTGTTGTATGCAGCCTGCAGCAGGTTTCCGATGAAGATCGGAGTGGCGAAAGCGATGAGGTGCCGGGGTATGCTGCCTGCCGTAAAGTCGGTAGTTCGTACAAGCTTCATAGTCCTATGCGCCGTCCTCCAATCTGTTCCACGTCTTTCCCTCCACTCTGGGGCTCTTCTTCCCCATCACGGCATCGGCCAGGTTGACGGCCAAATCGCCCACGCGCTCCAGGCTGTTCATGGCCTCCACGAATATGACGCCCGCGGGAGATACACACGTTCCCTCATTCAGCCGCATGATGTGGTTGGCTCGCAGCATGTCGGTGGTTTCATCAAGACGTCTGTGAATGGAATATACATCGTTAGCAGCCTCCGCGCTTCCATCGCGAAGAGCCTCGACCCCGCGCTCCAAAATGGAATCAGCCAGGTCGAACACCTCGTGCACTTCCTGCGTGGCGGTATCGGAGAAACTCACTCGGTTGTCGAACTTCTCGCGCGCCGAGCCCATGAGCTGTTCAGCCACATCGCCGATTCGCTCCACATCGCCCACAGCGTGCATCAACCCCGCCAAGCGCACCGATTGCGATTCGTTCACGGACGTCTTGGCCACCATATCGGACAAGTAGAGAACCACCTGCCGATTGAGACTGTCCACGAGCTCTTCGCGGGCAGCTAACTCGCCCCCGATCTGCTGAGTGTAGCCTTCAGTCAGCGCCTTGCGCGACCGCGCCATCATGCCTTGAACGATGTTGGCCATGCGTACCGTCTCCCGATTGGCAAGGTCGAGAGCTATGCCGGGTGTGCCCAGCATGCGATGGTCAAGGTACTTGGGACCAGCCTCTTCGATGATGTCCTCCCCCGGGACGATCCTCGTGGCGATCCTCTCGAGAAAACCCACGCCGGGCAGCCAGATCGCCGTGTTTAGCACGTTGAACATGGTGTGCGCATTGGCGATCTGCCGCGCGATGTCGCCCGCGGGCGAGATAGCGGTGACTATCCATGTAAAGGGAGTCCGCACGATCATGAAAATGACCGCGCCGAACACATTGAACAGAAGATGCACCACGGCCGTCCTTCTGGCTGTGTGGTTCGTGCCGATGCTGGATAAAAGCGCGGTTATGCATGTCCCTATGTTGTCGCCCAGCAGTATCGGTATAGCCACTTCGATGGTGATCAACTCGGGGGACGCCAGCGCTACAGCCAAGAGCATTCCTATTGTAGCTGCGCTGCTCTGGACAATCAGAGTCATCACAAGCCCTGTGGCGAGCGCCAGAACGGGATTAGCTCCAAGGGCGCGCATGGCCCCGGCGAAAACGGCACTGCCCCTGAGGGGCGCAACGGCCTCCGACATAGTTGTAAGCCCCAGAAAGAGAATCCCGAATCCCAAAATCACCTGGCCCACGCTTCGCCACGCTTTCCTTCGGGCAAGCAGAATCATGCCGAACCCGATTCCTATCGCCGGATACGCGTAATCAGCCAAGTTGAACGCGATCAGCTGAGCGGTAACCGTTGTGCCTATGTTGGCGCCCATTATGACTCCGATGGTCTGACGGAGCGTCATCAGCCCGGCGTTGACGAAACTGACCAGCATGACCGTGGTCGCGCTGCTGCTCTGCATCACGGCGGTGACAACGGCTCCCACGATCACCCCCTTCAGGGGCGTCGAGGTAAGTACCTCCAGCACGTGCTTCATCTTCCCGCCGGCGGCCCGCCGCAGCCCATCGCCTGTTAGGGTCATACCATAGAGAAATAGGCCTAGCCCGCCTATCATGCCGAAAACCATCCCGGTAGTGCCCATCGCCTCAGATCACCCCTGAGCCTTACTCACAAATAGCTGCACCAGTCTCGGATCGAACTGTGTTCCCGCGTTTCGCCACAGCTCTTGGCGAGCGGCCTCCTGCGTCATCGCAGCCCTATACACCCGCTCGCTGGTCATAGCGTCATAGGCATCGCATACTGCCAGAATGCGACCCCAAAGCGATATGTCCTCTCCCTTCTTGCCATACGGGTATCCTGTACCATCGTATCGCTCATGATGCTCCAGTATCGCCCTGTAGTCGCGGTCGCCGTATATCTTGTCCATGCCTCGGATCAAGTCGGCGCCCCAGCCGGGATGTTTCTTCACCTCGTCGAACTCGCCATCAGTCAGCTCGCCGGGCTTGGTGAGGATCTCCTGAGGTATGTTCACCTTGCCCAGATCGTGCAGCCGCGCGATATACGCTATCCGCTCCACCTCGCTCCTTGAAAGGTTGCACGCTTCGGCAAGCTTGGTGGCCAGCTGCGCAACGCGTTCCGAGTGCCCGGCAGTGTAGTGGTCCTTAGAGTCGATGATCCGCGCCAACGCACAGTTGATCTGCTCCGCGTTCTCCTTCTGAACCAAGGCGCGTTGAGTGTAGTTCTTGTTCGAGATGAAGAACAACTCAGTGAGGATGAATGGGATCAGCCCCCCGTACTCGTACATGGCCGCAGCCATGACGCCCATGACGATCGATGGGAGTGTAGAGGTAAGGGAGCCCAATACGATCGACGGCTCAATCTTCAATCGAAACACAGGCTTTGAAAGTAGTATTTGAAAATTGACGATGGCCGCCGACACCATCACCCAGGCCATTCCCGCAACGATGCAAGCCGCGATGAACCGCACATCGCCCAGGGCTACATCCCGCCCAGGCCAGATCGCGTGAAAGGCGAACCAACCACATATCGCGCACAGGGCGGTCAACGCCCTGTTAAGTAGCAGTTTGAGCGCGGCCAGATACGGAGGGTTGTTTCCGCGGATGATCCTGAACTCCTGAAGGCTGATGCCGCCCAACACGGTGATGAGCGCAGTGGAGCCGGCATCGAACTTGACGAGAGATATCATCATCACCGGCAGTATCATGACAACCACAGTCGTGCGTAGGTTGATGACGGACAGCGACGATGCCCAAAGCAGCGCGACAAAAACAACGGCCGTTGCGAGAGGCACTTCCCAACTGATCGTATTGGCGATAGCCGCCACAGCAGCGAGAATCAGAGCTATGATGTATGCATCGTGTAGTGCATGCCGATCGCTTGGCACCTGCGATCCCTCCTATGCTACATGGGCCGACGAGCCCATCCGGAAGCTCCAAAAAAAGCCCATCGCGGCGGGTTGAAGCAACTAACCAAAGACACGCGGGTTCGGGGCCATTACTTGACTAGGAACGTCTCAGCGAAAGCCATGACCGACAACAGAAGGGTCATGATGGTCGCGACAAACCCGGCCAATGCGAATTTCTTCACGGGCTTCACCTCCCTCGATCATTGCGCCATTGGGAGGCTCAGCTCATCTCGTGCTCTCATCTCGCCCGCCGCGATGGGAAACCTATCGATTCGTTATGCTGGCGCTTCCTCACCCCTTGCAGCCAACCGTTCCAGCTGGCGGTTGAGCGCCTGAAGGACCGAGCGCGCCACTGAAGTGGGCACATCCTCTTTCCTGTAGGCCGCTCCGATGTACCTGTTCCGCTGACCGGTGGACACATCGGTCACTACGACCTCCGAGATCACCCTATCTCCCGATACCTCACAGGCGGCCTGGAGCCGATACCCCCCGCCCATCATGGATTCCAGCGCTTCCACCATGGCCGCTTTCACTATGTCGGATATGCAGTCGGCATCGGAGCATCCTGACGCGCCGCCTTCATATGACTGCCCCAGGTAGTCCAGATGGACGTGAGCCGACACCGAGCGGGCCGGGCCGTATTCCAGGGCGATTCGGCTCAACACGGGTCTGGAGGCGGCGCGCCAGCCCCCCGAATCGTCGGCTGCGTTCACCTGAGCTATGCTGACCTTGCGGTAGTCCACCCGCTCGCCCACATCGAGCAGGTAGATCGTCTCGATATCCTTCTTCATCCGCTTGATCTCATCCTGATCAAGATGGCCGGCGACCATCACGTGTATCTCGTCGCCCTCCGCTGCCTGCACAATCCTTGCCCGGGTCACACCGGGCAGCTGGCACAGATGCTCTTCCGCTCGAGAAAGCTTGGCCTCGCGCTCAGCGCCCATCAGCGCACCTCCGATCGCACTCGCCGCATATATACTACATGGTGCGAAGCATTCCGAAACACAATTCTACTTCACACTGCGAATCCCTTCAAATTGGTCGGAGCCGTAAGGTATAATTGATGATACGTGCGATGTATGCCACCATTGGAGAGATGCCGGATATGCCAGGAAACGCGGGTTCGCGAGCTGTCGCGGTCGCAGCGCTCATACTCACGACTGCTCTGTGGGGACTATCCTTCGTCAGCACCAAGGTGTTGCTCCGGTACTTGGCCCCCGTTCAAATCGCTCTGCTTCGCCATGCTGTGGCATCCGTGGCCACATGGCTCGCAGCGGCCGTTGCGAGATCCCCCATTCGGGTCGCGCGGCGGGATATTCCCATGATGCTGATTGCAGCCATGGTGGGAATACCCATATACTACTACTTTGAGAACACCGGACTTCTGCACCTATCAGCCGGAACCGCATCGATTATCATTGCGTCCACCCCGGCCATGACTGCGGCAGTTGAGACCATATTCTACCGCAAGCGCCTCCCCACCGCCGGATGGGCCGGGATACTCATATCTGCGGCAGGCGTAGCGCTGGTAGTCCAATCAGGCGCCTCACAGGCTGCAGCGACAGCCGCGGGCAACGGTAGAGCCGAATTCCTGCTGGGGGCCGCTCTACTCTTGGCGGCAGCATTCGCCTGGTCGCTCTACACCATCTTCAACAGGCCTAATGTCGCAACCTACGGAGCCTTAACCACCAATGCCTATCAGATAACCTTCGCCACAGCGGTATTGTGCCTGGTCACACTGCGCAGCGGCGACACGGCCTGGCGGGAGGTTCTGGCCAAGCCCGAGGTGCTGCTCAACCTGGGATACTTGGGCATCTTCTGCTCCGCAATCGGCTACGCGCTGTATCTGTTTGCCCTGAGGTCACTGGGACCCACAGCGGTGTCTGCCTTCATCAACCTAGTGCCGGTGTTCGGAGTTGCGGGAAGCGCGCTCATACTCGGCGAGCGTGTGACGCCGGTCCAGCTCGTGGGGGGCGCCGTGGTCGTACTGGGAATATTCGCAGTTGAACGAATGCAAGGAGACTGATAGCCTCTATGAACGATTACAGATTGCTGGCCTGCGATATCGATGGCACGCTGCTCAGAAGCGATGGCACGGTAAGCGCCCGCACCCTCGAAGCGCTTCGCCTTGCGGAGAGGCTCGGAGCCGTGGTCGCGCTGGCCACGGGACGAAGAATCGCATCCACCACTCCCGTTGCCCGCCGACTCAGCCTGACCGCGCCGTGCATCGCGCATTGCGGCGCAGTGGTGTACGAACCGGCGGACGAAACCATACTGATGGCGGAACAGATCCCGAGGATCATCGCGATAGAGGCATGCCAAATCGCCAAGAGCATCGGCGCCGATGTGGCGATTCATGAAAGTGTTCACTCAGGTAGGTCCATATTCGTCACCACACCCGGGGAGTTGGCAGACGCGGCCAAACACTGGCCCTACATGATGCCCCACTACCAGCTGGCAGAGGACTTCGAAGAAGCGTGTCGCACTGATCCGGTGCAGCTGTGCGTCATGGCGGACACAGAATCTATCAGCGACCTGATCCGGCAGTGGGCTCGCCGGATGCCGGAAACGCTATCTGCTGTGGACTATGGAATAGTGGAGAACGGCAAGCACATGGTGGACGTATTCGTTCACGGCGTAGACAAGGCTCTGGGCGTGGCCTTCGTAGCGGATTTCTACGATATCGCCCAGTCGCAGACGATCGCCTTCGGCGACTCGGAGAATGATATCGAGATGATACTCCACGCAGGACTTGGAGTGGCCATGGGAAACGCCCCGGCCGAGATCCGGAGCATCGCTCAGTTAGCGGCGCCGCCTAATGACGAAGACGGCGTGGCACGCGTGATAGAAGACCTTGCAGCCTGCGGAAGGCTGGGGCGGCAAGCTAATGCGCGACTGCGTTGACGGGCTCGTACAGATCCTCCGACACCAGCCTGCGGCGACGACCCGCCTCCGGCGAGGCGGTTTCGGCCCACACTCGCACGCGGTAGCCGGGCGCCCCAAGGCTGGTCAGCGTGTCCGCCCCGGGCGGCGGTGGCGACTTGGCTCTCCCGGTGGGATCAGGAGGCGCCGCAGGTCGCGGGAGAATGACCTCCACAACCTCCGTGAACAGCTTCACCTCAGGCGTGGGGCTTGCGCCCTCAAGCCACACGGAGACGCTCTCCGCGTCAACCCGGGCCCGCACAATCACGGAAGTCTCCGAAGTGTTCACCCACCTCAGGTCGGTCGCACCGTAGGACACAGTGGCGTCGAGCCCGGCAGGAAGATAAGGCACAGGCCGCGAGTGCGCCCGCCTTTCCACGATCTCCATGCCCGCAAGCAGCGCAGCATTGTACAGCGTGGACGATAGTTGGCATATCCCGCCTGCGATTCCCGCCTCGTTTCGACCATCCACGATAACCCGCGCCGGGCCGTAGCCGGAGTCGGCGCTGCGCTCGCCTACAACACGATTGAACGAAAACTCCTGCCCGGTCAGAACCTGCGTTCCATCGATCTTCTCGGCTGCGACCGCGATGTTGCCGTTGCGGCTTTCCTGGCCCGGGTCCAGCTGCGTTGTACAAAGCCCCATTACGTAAGCGCCGTTTTCGCCCGTTGGGGCCGACCTAGCCCCATGCTGAGGCACAAGGGCGGCAGGGGCAGGATCGCCCTGCCCCGAAAGCCCGATCTTGACCAACGCCGCCATCGCCACTATCAGGGCCAACACCATCGCGAGAGCGGTTATGGCGGTTGGCGAGACAGTACGCACGTGAGTCACCTCAAGTCCGTTACCTTGATCGTCGAGCTATTGCCGTGAGCGCTCAGGCCGGGGTAGTACATGGACCACGCCTGAGTCGGCATGACCATGTAGGAGCCGGGCCTTTCAGGCACCACGATGTACTCGAACGTTTTGACCTCCCCCGCGGGGATGCGCGTTGCGAATATCACCATCTTGCTGTCGCGGGCCTCGCTCCTGTCGTACCAGTACCTCCACGAATAGGCATCCACCGTCTCTTCGGATACTTCGAATCCCGAAGGCAGCGGATCTTCAAACGCCATGTACTCCATGTCAGTCAAGGCCTGAACGGTCACGCGCACCAGAAGTTCGTCGCGGACGCCCACTTCGCCGCCTATGGGGCTGGCCGAGTATAGCTGTCCCTCGGGCGCAGGCACGCTGCGATCAATCCTGAAATACTCGCGACTTATCACAGCACAGTCTCCGCTGGGTTCGATGCGCTCCTGCGGCGTGTACCATACAGCCCGCGCCGAGTAGAGGAGCATGCCGCCTTGAGCAGTCAGCGAAATCCGGTTGCTGCCGGGCACGATCAGCTTGGGATCGATGTCGACAGAGCCCAAGGCGAAGTTGGGGATCTCTTTGCCGTTCACCATGACGATGGCCTTGCGCTCCGCGAGCACGTCCTCGCCCTCTTGGATCATGTATTCCACCAAAGCTAGAACAGCCGCGGCCGACTCCCGGGTGGAACGCCACTGCGATCCGGTACGGGCGGTCGCCAGATGTCGCGCCGCTTCGGGTATCAGCGGGTCGGTTGGGTCTGCCCTAAGAAGGGCCATCATGGCCCAAGCCGTGCTCTCAGCGGTCTCATTCCGCCACCAATACTCACTGTCGCAGTAGCGCCAGTAAGCCTGCCCAGAGTCGCGGGCGACCATCGCGCCCAGTCGCTCGGCGCCGGCAGCCGCTAGTTCCTCCCGGCCCGCGCACGATGCCGCAAGGGTGATGTAGGCAATCGTGAGCGGATCGCTGCCTGCCCCGGCACGCAGCGATCGCTTGGCAAATCGGACGAACCCGTCGAGGGACGCATCCCGCAACCGACCGTATTCTGCCAGAACGAAAGCGGAGAAAGCGTATTCCCTGGACCCGACCATCGAGGCGCGCGCCAGTGATTCGGACAGATAGCCAACGGCCGCATCGACAGCCTGCGCGCTCACATCGAACCCGGCGGCCTTTGCCCTATTCAACCCGAACAGGACATACGATGTCATCCACGCATCGCTCTGGTCGAACTCCCACCAGCCGAAGCCCCCATCGCGATGCTGGTACTTGTATAGCCGAGCAAGCCCTGAATCGACCATCCGAGCGATCTCTGCCTGACTGCGCGGCGCAGCTACCTTCAGTTGCTCAAACGCCTGGTAGGCGACTACATCCGGCATGAAAGCGCTCATGGTCTGCTCCACACAACCATAGGGGTAGTTGACCAGGAACTCCAGGGCCTGCCCGATGACGCCGGCGTAGCCGGAAGACACATCTAGCTGCACACGGGTGGCGCCGGAAAGCGCGTCTTCAGGCAACTCGAATTCGAGCAGCGCTCCGGATGCATCGGCAGGGCGCACCTCACCCGCAAAGACGCGCTCTGTCTGCTCCCCGAACGGCAACACAGGCACCTTCATCTCCACAGCATCCGTGAGAAACCAGGATCTCGCGCGCATGGTCAGAGTAGTCTGGCCCACCAAGCGGGGCTGGATTTCCCACTCCACGCTGGCCTGGCCGTGAGCCGGAACTGAAACGTACTGCTTCGCGCGCCCGATGATATCGGCGCCATCGGCCCTGAGCGTCACAGCCACCCTTCGGGCGCGATTAGTGTCATTGTGCACCACGCCCGCCACCATGGCCGCATCGCCCAGGGTGTAATGCCGGGGAAGGCCGAGCCTTGCGGAGAGGGGCATAGTGACGACTACCTTCTGCTGCGCCTGCCCCACCATAGTCGAACGCGCATGCGCCCTCACCGTGGCTCTCCACGTTGTAAGCGAATCCGGCATGGTCACGCGCAGCACGGCATGGCCGTTCGCGTCAGTCGTCACTGACGGGAACCATACGGCAGTGTCGGGGAAGTACTTGCGGGCGCTTTCGGCCCCGCCGCCCTCCTTGTCGGCGCCGCCGTAGTAAGTCGCCGGGAACGAGTTTTCGGTGCTGACCGACCTTTCACGTCGTCCGTGGAAGAATTTGCGGATATCAGGGGCGGTATCCGGCTGAATAGCGTATATCGACTCATCCACAAGGGCGAAGGATATCTCGGCCTGCACTGCATCGCCTTCAGCGTTCTTGGTCTTCACCAGATAGGTAGCCGTCTCGCCGGGACGATACGATGCCTTGTTGGGCTGTATCTCCACGCTCAGGGCGGTCTGGGGCGCCGCCACTGAGATCTCCCGCGATGCAGTCTGCATAATACGCGATGCTACCGCTGTAACGGTCACATAGGTATTGGGCGCATATTCGTCGCGAACAGGCAATTCCACGGTGGCCGATCCATTGTCCAACCGCACCACGCGCTCGTGGCGAATCTCGCGATCTTCCACCGTAAACAGCACAGAAGGAACATCCGCGGGAGCGGTAATCAAGATCCTGGCGGTCTCGCCCACCTTATAGTCTGACTTGTCGCACACCAGAGTAACCTCGTTGCGCCATTGATCTTGAAGCCGTCCTGCCCGATCCGCGCCCCGCCATGGATGAACACGCGATCGCCGAC